>JBDTOV010000186.1:0-10670 GCA_039933035.1 Ginsengibacter sp.
GCAAAATATCATCACACTATAAAAAATAATAGTGAAGTTCCTGATGCGGTGGAATTGTATAGAAAAATTTTGGCGCAACAGCCTGATAACAGCGTAACTATTGTAACCATCGGATTTCTTACCAATATTTCAAACTTACTTCAATCCGGGCCAGATCATTATTCTTCATTAAATGGAAGCGAACTCGTCAAGAAAAAAGTCAGGCAACTGGTTTGCATGGCCGGTAAATTTCCTAAAGGATATGAATTCAATGTAAAAGAAGATGCCCGGGCCTCAAGGTATGTATTTGAACATTGGCAAAAGCCCGTTTTATTCTCTGGTTTTGAAATTGGACAGAAAATAAAAACCGGTTTGCCCCTAATCCATACTAACTCAATAAAAAATAGTCCTGTAAAGGATGTGTTTCGTATATGTATTCCCATGGCCAAAGAAGATAGCGTGGGGAGAATGAGTTGGGATGAATCAGCGGTTTTAATTGCCGTTGAAGGTTATCGTCCTTTTTATAAAACTAAAACAGGTACCATCATAGTTAATGAAGACGGAAGTAATGCCTGGAGCCCGTCAGGCAACAATCAATCTTATTTGGTTGAAGACAGTCCCATATCCGATGTGCAGAACATAATTAATACACTAATGATGCACCAGCCCAAATAGTCCGCCAGTATGAGCTATCGGTATAGTGTAGACGATAATATACCCTGCGATATCTCCCCTAAAAAAATTATGGGTTATGTTCGTTAGCAATTACAACCGTTTACCGAAAAATGGTTTTCAAAACAAATACCACAGGATATATTGGCACAATGATGTACAAAAGTTTGAATTCTATAACAATTCCTCTCTTTTTATTTTGAAACAAAATAACGGATGAAATCCAAAACAAAAGATAAAAAAATAGCAAAGCCTAATATTTTCAAGATCCTGAAACCCTATTCAGGACTTATTGCCTCCCTGCTATTCTTTGCACTATTGAGCAATGGCCTCAATCTTGCGATTCCAAAATTAATACAGGCCGGCATAGACGATTATACAAATGGAGTATGGAATATGCGTAAAATTGTTACCTGGTTTTCTATTGCTTCAGCGTTGATTTTTATTTTTAGTTATGCGCAAAGCATTATTCAAACATTCGCTTCGGAGAAAGTAGCCCGTGATTTGCGCAGTAAGCTTTCCGCTAAAATTTCCCAACAGGATTATGCATATATACAGGAAACTACTTCCGGTAAGTTATTGACAAATCTAACTTCGGATGTAGATGCAATAAAAATGTTCGTATCGCAGGCTATCGTTTCAATCGTTTCATCTATCGTTTTAATAATTGGAGCGAGTATTTTATTATTACAAATCAACTGGAGATTAGGCCTGTTGGTATTATTGATCATTCCCATTATTGCTGTTACCTTTTTTCTTGTGTTTAAAAAAGTAAAAACACTATTCAGAAAAACGCAGGATATAATTGACTGGCTCAATAAAGTAATTAATGAAAGTATTTTGGGAGCATCTCTCATTCGTGTGTTGAATGCACAATTTACTGAATATAATAAATTCATGGATGCCAACACCGAAGCAAAAAATTTTGGTTTATCTATTTTGCGTTTGTTTGCTATGTTAATTCCTGTAATCGTTTTAACCTCCAACCTGGCAAGACTTGCCGTATTGTCGTTAGGAGGACATTTTGTTATTGGCGGTACGATGTCGTTAGGAGAATTTGCGGCGTTCAATAGTTATATCGCCATTTTAATTTTTCCGATTTTGATTATTGGCTTTATGAGCAATGTGATCGCAAGAGCTTCTGCGTCTTACCAGCGTATTCACACTATATTAGTATCGCCGGATTTCGTTGACAAAGGAACCGTAATAACTTCTTTAAAAGGAAATATTCAATTGAAAAATGTAAGCGTTATTTATGGTGACAATCCGGCGCTCAAAAATATTTCTTTCTACATACATGCCGGAACGCGTACGGCAGTAATAGGGCCCACTGCTGCAGGAAAAACTCAACTACTCTATTTATTGACCACTTTAATAAAACCAAAGGAGGGTACGATATTATATGATAATGTGCTTATTAACGAATACAATCAAAATGGGCTTTTAGCACAAATAGGAATGGTATTCCAGGACAGTATTATTTTCAATATGAGCCTTCGGGATAATATTGCCTTTAATGCAACAGTCACTGAAAACGACCTTCAAAAAGCGATCGACACTGCGGAATTACATGATTTTATTCCTTCATTACCGCAAGGTTTGGAAACAATCGTCTCGGAAAGAGGTTCTACCCTTTCCGGCGGCCAAAAGCAACGCATCATGTTGGCAAGAGCTTTAGCAATTAATCCAAAAATTCTTTTGTTGGATGATTTTACAGCAAGAGTAGATGCGCTTACCGAAAGAAAAATCGGGAATAATTTACATCAAAACTATCCGGGCACTACTTTACTATCCGTCACCCAAAAAATTAGTTCCATAAAAGATTACGATCAAATTATTTTATTGATGGAAGGTGAAATAATTTCCAGCGGAAGCCATGATTATTTAATGAAAAACTGCCCGGAATATGTACAAATTCATGATTCACAAAAAAGTACGATAGCATTGGCAGAATCATAATGATCATTATAAATTAAAACCTTTAGGCCTGTTTTAAGAATACGAATGAAAAATTTCGGGTGGGCTCCTTTAACAGAATATGAAATCAATTTTGCAGAAGATACACGGCCCGCTTTTCAAATAGTTAATAAAATGAATTACAATCTCAACATAGACCACAAGACTTCTACCACTGCGGCATTTAAAAAAATGCTGCAATTCATGAAAGGTGAAAAAAAATATTTGATCTATGCCTTTTTAGTAATGCTGCTAAATTCGGGTATCTCGATGCTTACCCCTTACCTGATTGGCTACACGATTGACCATTACATTCAGACAAAGCTCTACAAGGGACTTATGTTATTTTCAGGAATATTATTAGGATTGTATATTATTTCTGCAGCGACAGAATACATGCAAACAAAATTAATGGGAGGTATTGGCCAGCGCATGTTATATAATTTGCGCAACGAGGTTTTCAACAAATTGCAGGGATTGCCGGTGGCGTTTTTCAATCAAAACAAAGCGGGTGATTTAATTTCAAGGATCAATAATGATACCGATAAAGTAAACCAGTTCTTCTCGCAATCACTGATGCAATTTGTAGACAGCTTCTTCACCATGTTGGGCGCGATAGTTTTTCTTTTATTAATTCACGTTACTTTAGGAGCGACTGCCTTAGTCCCCGCTGTTTTCATTTTAGTTTTTGTAAAACTAATTTCTCCATTAGTAAAAAATAAAAATGCATCAAGCTTGAAAAGTACCGGCGGGTTAAGTGCCGAAATCCAGGAAAGCCTTTCTAATTTTAAAACTATCATCGCTTTTAACCGCCGCGACTATTTCCGCAAAAAATTTGAAGTGGCCAACACAATCAACTACAAAGCCTCTGTGGGTGCCGGTTTGGCCAATACAGTCTTTTTGCCCGTTTTTACATTGTTTTCAAACCTGGCGCAACTAATTGTTCTTGCATTTGGAATCTATCTCATTTCTACGGGGTTTTTCACTATTGGTTTGTTGATCAGTTTCATCGGGTATACGCAGCTTTTTTACCAACCTTTACGACAATTGGCGGCGTTGTGGGCCAGCTTTCAAACAGCTATGGCTGCATGGGACAGGATTTCTGTTATCTTAGCTTTACAATCAGACCTGGTACAAATAACCGGGGATTTTTCGAATCAAATTCCGCGTGCATCATTATTGGCTTTTCGAAATGTTTCTTTTCAATATCCTGATGGCAAAAAAGTGCTACACCACATCAATCTGGATTTAAACCAGGGAGCCACTTATGCATTTGTCGGGCCAACGGGTGGTGGGAAAACAACCACTGCATCATTGATTGCAAGACTATACGACCCTACAGAAGGGCAAATATTCTTAAATGGCAAAGACTTACGAAGCTACGCTGCAGGGGAACGCAGTAAAAGAATTGGTTTCATTTTGCAGGAACCCTTTTTATTCAATGGAACTGTTCGGGACAATATTTTGTATGGAAATGCTGAATACAAAAAACTCAACAGCGGGCAATTACATCAAATTATTAAAGAAGCTGATCTGGAAGATTTGGTTTCCGGATTTGAAAAAGGATTAGATACTGAAATTGTTTCCGGTGGCGATTCCATGAGTCTGGGAGAAAAACAATTGCTGGCATTTATAAGAGCCGTATTACGTAAGCCTGACCTGTTAATTTTAGACGAAGCAACTGCCAATATTGATACGGTTACCGAACAATTACTGGAGGAAATTTTACGAAAACTTCCTTTGTCAACTACTAAAGTTATCATAGCACACCGCCTGAATACGATTGCAAATGCTGATGAAATTTTCTTTGTCAATTCCGGGGAAGTAATCCCCGCAGGCAACTTTGAACACGCACTTCATTTACTTATGGAAGAAAAAAGAGAAAGTTAACGTTGTTTAATCGGTCAGTGTTACAGAAAAGCAATACGTATACCGGTAGAAAATTAAACGACTAATTTTTCATTCCTGAAATATAAGATCCTAATTCTTCGAGCACCTCCTTTTTTCTTCTTCGTGATACTTCTACTAAAGAGCCATCTTTCATAATTAAATTATTGCTTTGCGATGAAAAACCAGATACAAATTCTGCGTTTATTAAATGAGATTTATGCGTGCGGATAAATTTATGGGGCAGTAAGATTTCTTCATATTCTTTAATTGTTTTAGAAGTAGTAATGTTGTGATGATTTGAAAAATAAAATTTGGTGTAGTTGCTCATTCCTTCACATCGAATGATGTCTTTTGGTAAAAAAAACTGCATGCCACTTGTTGTTGGTAAAGCTAATTTATGCCAGGTCTTATTTTCTTGCTGCAGGTTTTCAAGCAAGTTTTTGACAGTAGCGTCTTTACTCTGATTAGTAATTGATTTTTGAATAAACCTGTTAAAGGCTTCTCTAAGTTCATCGGCATCTATTGGCTTTAATAAATAATCCAATGCGCTGAATTTTATGGCCTGGATGGCATATTTATCGTAGGCTGTCGTAAACACAATGTCAAACGAAATTTCAGGAAGAGACTTCAATAATTCAAATCCGTTTTGATAAGGCATTTCAATATCAAGAAAAACAATATCCGGTTTGTATTCAGGTATGAGCTGTAGAGCGCGGGCAGGGTTGGTTACGGATTGAACGGTGGTTATTTCCGGTACATGTCTTGCTATCATCAAAGATAAAACATTTACTGCTACTTCTTCATCATCAATAATAAGGGCTTTAACCATCCAACAAAAATAATGAGAATGATATTACCGCTGCCTTATTAAGATCATCTCATTAATATTGCAGGGGGAGCTGTATCAAAACCCTGGTGCCACTTACTTCGCCATCACTGTTTATCGTATCTGATATTTCTATCGATACATCACTTGTAAACTGTTGTTTCAAAATATCAATTTTATCTTTAACCAGTTGCATTCCTTTTGAATTGTGTTTTAGTTCAAATAATTTCATTTCCTTTATTTCTTTCGCCCTTTTACGGCCAATACCATTATCTGTTATTTCGCATACAATAGATTGCTCATTTATTAAGCTGAATTTTATCCCGATATTCCTATCACCTTCTTTATGCATTAATCCATGCCATATCGCATTTTCCACAAAGGGCTGAACCATAAGATTGGGAATTTTAATCTCCTCAGCATCCAGTTCGTCTTCAACACTGATATAGTATTGAAAAGAATTTCCAAATCTTATCTTTTCCAACGATAAATATAATTTCAGCATATTAATTTCATCTTCCAGGCTTATAAAATTATATTCAGAATATTGCAGCACCAGTCGTATTAACCTGGAAAATTGAGAGAGGTATTTATTGGCAGTATCCACTTCTCCCTGGAGTATATATTGCTGGATAGAATTTAAGCAGTTAAAAATAAAATGAGGATTCATCTGGCTGCGCAGGGCGGTTAATTTTTCTTCTGCAAGCCGGTTTCTTGTTTGTAATAATTCCTGCTCATTTCTGCGAAGATCCTCTTCAGCTTTCAATTTTACAATACGGTCGGCGCAATGAGATGCTATCGCGGTAAGAATCTGCAAATGCCTTTGTGAATAGAAGTTCTTTTGCTGACTCTCAGAGTCTATTACCCCCAGTGTATTATTATTATAAATTACCGGTACTGCTATTTCAGAAAATCGCTGCATATCATCTTTAATGTATCTTGGATCTTTTGTCACATCAGGAACAATCTCTGCAATTCCGCTTAATGCAACCGCACCAACTATTCCCTGGCCAACAGGTATTTCAATGGGACCGAGGATTTCATTTGCTTCAACATTTTGTTGATTATCGTGGCCGCTCTTTGGTCCCCATGCCGCCTTCTGAATAAGCTTATTTGTCTTTTCATCAATCAAATAAATTACACAATCCTCAAAATTTAATTTCGAGATACACCGCCTGGCAACATTCCATAAAAGATCATCCACTGTTTCACTTGTGCTTATTGAAGTAGCAAAATAATTGGTAACCTGTTCCACTTCCAGTTGATATTGAAGGTTCTCTGAAATTAATTGTTGGGTTTTAATTTTTTCCCCGTTCTTTTCCTGGATATTTTTTTTCCATTTTTTCACGCTGAAATAAAATATAAAAATTATCGATACCGAGCACAGCGTAATAAACCACCAGCTAAACCAAAATGGTTTACTGATGATGAATGGAAATATTATGGGTTTTGTAAAGGTATTGTTATCCAATGATGCTTTTACTTCGAACCAATATTTGCCGGGTGAAAGGTTTTGATACAAGGCAACTTCTTTATTATTCCATGGAACCCAGGCGGTATCTTCAAGTCCAATGAGGCGAAACGAGTATCTTATTTTTTGCGGATCGGATAAACAAACCGCTTTAAAGCGAAATTCGATTTCGTTTAAAAAATAGGGCAATACGACAATTGATCCTTTTCTATTTTTTTTGAAGTCAGCAATGTTTTTTGATGTTTTAAGCAAAGAAATATTCTTAAAATTTAATTCCAACTTTCGGTTAATGTCTGTACGCTTAACATAAAAAGATGCCAGTCCGGATGACGTTGCCACCCAGATAGTATCATCCCTGTCACAATAAATTTTTAAAGATTCATAATTTGAAGAAAGGTATCCATCTGTCGACGTGTAATTGGAAACAGTAAAATCTTTTTCTTTTATTGAAGTAATGCCAAAGTAACTACCCGCCCATACATTGTTTTCATTGTCAATAGTAATGCCCAAATACATGTCAGACTGCAGTCCATCTTTTTGTGTAAATATTTTTTTTAACCGTAGTAAATTATTTTTATCAAAATAACATCGCCAGATACCATCACCTTTTGTTGTAAGCCAAATGTCACCCGCTTTACTTTTCTTAAGGTCGGTGACACTTAAACTTATCTCATTATTAATTCGGTATGCCGATAATGAATCGTTTTTCAAATGAAATATGCCAAGCTGGCCTCCAAGCCATAAAGAGCCGTCGGGTCCTTCGACACAATTGTTGAAGGTTTTCAGATTTTCGCCCGCTACCTTGTAAATAAAATTTTTAAATACGAAATTATTTTTTGATTCATCAAAATATACCCTTGACAATCCCCCGTCTCCACCGGTATACATATTTTTTGCAGCATCTTCATAAAAAAAATAATTACTGTTAGTACTCAATCCATCTGCCCGGGTAACATGAAATATTTTTTTATCGGCCACTATTGCAATGCCATCATAACCGGTAGCTAACCAAAGCCAACCCCGCCTGTCCTCATAAATGCTTTCTATTTCTGCACGTTGAACTGCACGCCCTGAACCGAAAATATTTGTAAATTTTTTTCCATTCTTGCTGTAAACCTTACCCCTGTTAGCTCCAAATAGTAATTGATTATTTCTTAGCTGAAAAATACTGAACAATTCCGGGTTTACATCGGATGATACGTTATTATATGAGTAAAATACCTGTGGCTTTTGATATAGCAAATTATCATGCAACCCAATCCATAAATTATTTTCATTGTCAACCAACAGGCAGGACATCCATACATTTAAATTCTCCGGTACGTTACTTATTTTTTCTAGAGAATACGTTTCAGCCGAAAATTTAAATATTCCATTTAACGCAAAAAAATAAATTTGACCGTTGTGTTTTATCAAATCGCCTGAACCATAATCGTCACTTTGCAACTTTTTAACTTCTTTACCTTTAACACTGTTTAACCCGCTAAAAGCTGTTGCAAAAAAAATTTCATTTCCCTCTCCTGAAACCATTCCTACCACATAATCGTTGTTATTTTGTTGTTTTCGGGAAGCCCATATTTGTTCAAGATTTTTGTTATTATAAAAAAACATACTTCCTGCTCCGGCAAAATACAAATCACCGTTTTCACTGCTAATAATTTTATAAGCCGGGCTATTAACGTTGTTGACCTGTATCCATTGAGGTAAAATGTAGGATGTGATCGAAATGATTGAATCTGAAAGCAAGTCTGAAATAATTTTTTGTTGTAAAAGAGCGGGACCTTTACCCGTGCAGATCCAGATATTTTTATCTTTTAAAAGATAAATTTCATAAACGGTTAAGTCCTTCTCGGCCAAATGAGCCAGGCGCAATTGTTTATTGTCGAAATAACAGATGCCTGCATCGCATGCAATCCATATTACCTCTCGAACAGTATCCTCTTTTATTGAGTATATTTTCCCCGTTAAATGATTGTCGGCTTTCAGAAAGTTTTCAAACTTAATTCCATCAAAACGACTTGCGCCGGCAGAAGTACCTATCCATACATAACCTTTTCTATCCTGTACCAGGCAACTTATTTCAGAAGAAGGAAGGCCGTTTTGAGTTCCAAAAACGCTTGTTTGATATCTGTTGGTATCGGCGACAAGCGTAACGCTGTTATTGCCCCAAAAAAAAGATTTGGATTGGCCGTAAAGAGCAACGTATGGCAATAATAAAGTCGTTAGTATCGCTGCAAATTTTCTCAATGAAATTTGTTATCGGTAATCAATAATTTAAGGTAAACAAATTGCAGTTTCAACAGGAATTCAAGTATCAATTTTTTTCCGCAATAGATTGTACGATTTGTACCAAAAAAAATTTTGTTTAATAAGATTATCTGCAGTTGCATAAGACGGATATGTATTCCTTTACAAAACTTGGCATTTTGATCACGCCGTCAATTTGTTCAAGTCTAATAAAGTAAACACCGCGCGATAGTGAACGGGCGTTACATTCAATAAAATTACCAGCATTATTGCACTCCTGGCTTGATTTAATTTTCCCGAAACACCATTTATGCGCAACCTGAGTATTTCCCCGAATAAATAATACCGGACTATGCCCCTGATACGTGACTGAGGGTTAAGGATTATTACCCTGTCATCATTTACCGGCATATCTATTTTTCTTTCGGGCGAATAAGTAAACTTGCCGTCTTTGTCCAGTTCTTTCAGCCCGTAAAAATTAACCCTGTTAAAAGGATTTTTGTCAAATATTGAATACGTATTCACCTGCGAATCAATTTAAAAATCTTGAGTTACTTGCAAGGAAGTAAACTGCATACTTGTATCTGTGTGTTCTACTTCAATTGCTTTAAAATTTGTTTCATTTTCTGTTTGCGGTGGTGCTAAAAACAACCTGAGTCATCAAAGCCGCAAGCCAACAACTTATCATTGCAAAGTATAAATGATAAATATTCTTTTTATTATTTATTATTATTCAATTATTAATCTTTTTACAAATTTTGCGATTGTGCTCATCACTTCGATTGAATATATACCGGCAGCTACCTTAGGCAAGATGATTGTTTGTACGCTATTACCTCCTCCATGATCAATTTTTTGCGTTAGTATCAACTGCCCCTGATGATTAAAAATATTTATCGTATATTCATTTCTGTCTAAATTCTTAAATGCTACAGTTAAAGGCTGATTTTTAATTATTGGATTGGGATAGATTGATATTCCTTCTTTGCCTTTATTAATATGGATTTTTACAACAGGGCTATACTGAATTTTTCCGTCTTTATTTATGGCACTTATCCTATAAAAATTGTTATCGGGCAATGGCCTTGTGTCTAATAAATCGTAAGTGGTGGCGCTGGCAAAATTGTTATTTGCCACCAGGTGCCCGATCGGATTAAATGTTTTACCGTCTGAAGATTTTTCTACAACGTATTTATCCAGGTTCAATTCAAAGGCAACTTTCCATTCTATTTCAATACCGGTAACTTTTTCAAAGGCGTTCACACTAATAAAGCTTAACGGCAGCGTATGCACGCCACCTAAATCAGTTTGGTTGTTGGTAATATTTGGGGCAGTTGTAAAGCCAAATACAACCGGGTTCGTTGCACCATTAATTAGTACGGTATGACCAACAGTAGCAGTGCTATTTACATTCACTGAAATAATGTAGTAGCCCGAAGCACCCATCTCCATGGGGTTTCCAAAAGGGATGCCATACGTATGCCCCGATGCAAAGTTGGCTGCTGCATTATTAAGCAAGCTGCTTCCGGAAATTGTCGGCGCTGTTGCATTGTAGTAAATAGATATCAACGCAAGGTCGCTTGCATTTAATGTGCCGTTCAAGGTAAACTGGATATTATTGACACTTAC
>JBDTOV010000187.1:0-10633 GCA_039933035.1 Ginsengibacter sp.
TTATTTGTAATTCGTTTTTATACAGATCCAAAAAGTATTTCATTGCCTGGTTATTTGCCCGCTGCGATAAGAGATCCATATAATCCGGTAGTGATTATCCTATTTTTCATACTGTTTAGTATCAAAAATTTTTTTGGATTTAACGTTATGCGAACACAACAAAAATTTGTGTATGATATTGCCACCAGGCTTTCTCAAAGGCAATTACAAAATTACCAGGAAGGAAGCTATACCGATTATGTAGCCATTGATTCATCGGTCCAGGTTCGAAAAATCAGTCAAATGCCTGTTGAATTTGGCCATTATGTTTTAGCAGGATTACAACAGATCATCAGCCAGTCCATTCTAATTTTTTTCACGCTCATTGCCATTTTTATCTATAACCCGGTTTTGTTGCCGCTTCTTTTTGCCATCCTGGGGCCGCCACTTATCCTTACTGGTTTTATTATGAAGAAAAAATTGAGCCGTGTTCGCCAACTTGCTAAAACATCGGGGGAGAAGGCATTACAGCATTTAAATGAAGCGCTAACAGGTTTTATAGAAAGCAATTTATTTGGCAGAAAAGATTTTTTCTTAAAAAGATTTGAGTCCTCGCAATCGAAATTTAATCGCTTCCTTGCCGAGCAGCAGGTAATTCAAAACACGCCATCCAGGCTTATCGAAGTATTTGCCATTCTTGGATTATTGGCATTGATACTTATCAATTCTTTTTTATCTGCTGATCATTCGGTACAGGTTATGACTATAGCGGCATTTATGGCTGCTGCATATAAAATTATTCCCGGAATTGTAAAAATTTTAAACAGCGCCGGGCAGGTAAAAACATATGAGTTCACAACTATTGAACTTTTGCATTGGAAAGAGAATGTAACGAAACCAGTGGTACGAAAACGAAATTCATCGATTCAATGCCTTGCATTTAATGATGTTTCTTTCAGGTATAATGGTAAGCCGGTGATCGATGATTTTTCATTATGCATCCTGAAAGGAAAGTTTGTGGGGATCACCGGTCAATCCGGAAAAGGAAAGACTACCATTATCAACCTGCTGTTAGGATTTTTAGATACCCATCAGGGAACTATTAATATTAATGATGTGCCCACCACGTCGGAAGAGCGCAGGGCATATTGGAAAAGAATTTCCTATGTAAAACAAGAATCGTTTGTTCTTCATGATACCATCCTGAATAATATTACGTTTAATGAAAAATTTCATAGCATTGAGCACCTGGCAAAAGCAGTTAAGGTTACCAACCTTGAAAAATTGCTTGGAAACCGGAAGGACGAACCCGTTATGCTCATCAATGAAAACGGGAAAAATATAAGTGGAGGTCAGCGGCAACGGATAGCAATCGCAAGAGCACTTTACAAAAAATCCGATCTTATTATTTTAGATGAACCCTTTAATGAACTTGACAGGATATCTGAAAACCACCTGTTGAATTTTTTCCGGGGTTTGGCACATTCGGGCAAGATGGTAATGCTCATCACACATAACAAAGAGAGCCTTTCATTCTGCGACCAAATAATTTCCTTAGATGAAAAGTGATACCGATGTTTTTGTGATATTGACGCCTGGCTTTCCGGCAAATGAAAAAGACGACACGTGCCTGCCTTTCCTGCAACATTTGATAAAAGCTATTAATAGAGATTTTACAGATGTTTCCATTATCATACTCTCTTTTCAATATCCATTTAGAAGGCAGGAATATACCTGGAATTATAATACCGTTATTTCTTTCGGGGGTAAAAACAGGGGGAAACTACAGCGACGTATTATATGGATAAAGGTTTGGCGAAAATTGGAGCGGCTGCGTAAAAAAAATAATATCAAAGGTCTGTTTAGCCTGTGGCTTGGTGAGTGTGCATTACTGGGGAAACGCTTTGGTGAAAAACACCATATTACACACCTGGTATGGCTGTTGGGACAGGATGCAAAACGTGGCAATAAGTATATAGCAAGAATGAGGCCTGTCGCCCGCGACCTGGTTGCCGTTTCGGATTTTATTGCCAACGAATTTTTTACAAACTATTTGATAAGGCCAGCGGGCATTATAACTAACGGCGTCGATACAACGCAGTTTAACCAGGCACCCGGTGCCCGTGTGATTGATGTGCTGGGTGCTGGTTCATTGATCAGCCTAAAGCAGTATCACATATTTGTTGGCATTATTAAGGAACTAAAAAAAAAATATTCTGAGGTTCAGTCTTTTATCGCAGGACAGGGACCTGGAAAAGATGCTTTACAATCTTTGATCACCAACCTGGAGTTGGACGATAATATTTCACTACCCGGCGAGATCGCTCACGGCAATTTGCTTGGGCTAATGCAACGTAGTAAGATATTTCTTCATCCTTCGTCTTATGAAGGATTTAGTATGGTTTGCCAGGAAGCGCTCTATTCGGGTTGCCAGGTAATTAGTTTTTGCAAGCCAATGGATGACGATATTGAGCATTGGCATGTAGTGAGTACCAGGGAAGAGATGCTGGAAAAGGCGATGCAGATTTTAGAATCGAAGAATGTGGATCACAAGCAGGTTTTGCCATACCGAATAGAAGATACCGCAGCTTCCATCATGAAATTATTGTATCAAAGTACTTTCACAAACCTCGTAAAGACTGTTAGCAATTGATTCAAAGGAGAGTGAATTTTTAAAATGATTTACTACAGAGCCGGCAAATTCATTCCTGTTGACATTATTGAGTTTTACTAAAGTTTCTAAAAGGCTCTCACTGCTTCCCGGCTCAAATAAAAACCCAAATTTACCATTGCCTGTTATCTTGTTAAAAGATGGGATTTTAGTAACTACGGGGATACAACCGCAGGCCATGGCCTCGATCAAAGCATAGCCGCTGCCTTCCTTGTGACTTCCCGAGATATAAAAATCTGCTGCGTTATACCATGTTTCCAGGTCATCATGAAAGACTTTCCCCAGCAATACTACAGCATTTTGTAAGCTTTCATTTTTAGAAAGCTCTTTTTCAATCTCGGGCAAAAGTTCATTTGTTTGATATACCATATACAACTTTCCCTCGGGATGAGTTGAGATATATTTTTCAAAAGCATTTATTACTGTTAACGGATCTTTCCCGGTGTGTAACCTGCCCACCCATAGGAAATTTTTGTTACCATCCATACCAAGGAGCTGCTTACTCTTTTCTTTATCTCTCTGATTAAAATCAGTAGAGGCTTCCAATACTTCGCTGCATTTTTCTTTGGAAGATATGATGCCACTTTCAATCCATTCATTTGCATTGACTATGCTTGTAAAAATATACTTATGAATGGATCGGTCCGCAGTTTGCTGAAATATTTTTTTGATGCCGCGGTACGGGCTTTCTCCATGATGCTGCACAATAAATTTTACTTTTCGTCCTGCGAGCATTTTCAATGCAATGATTTGTGCCGGAAAAATTAAACCTTGTATTAAGATGATATCCGGAGATTGTTTTTTTATAAAGCGATGTGTTTTGAAGGGAATACCAAAGAATGAATTTCTTCGTTTAAAGAAATTACATGCGGTGCCATATAGGGATATTTCACCTTCATAGTTCATGTGTTTAACAAGTGTGAGGTTCAGTTTTCGGTTAATAAATTTTACAAAACCGGTAGAAGCTTTTTGCAATTCCATTACTTCAATTGGTTCAGAAATATTAGCATGCACATGATAATTGAGATCAATAAGCTGTATCATGTTGATTCTTATTAAGGCTTATGGGAAAATGAACCCCGGGATAATAAGACGCTATTTTTTTCATCAAACCGGGTATATCGCCATAAACATACTTTGTGTTATTGTCCACACGTATCCTGCTGTACCCATTTAGAGAGATGCCCGCTGCTGTCAATTTATCGTGTAATATTTCATCAAACAAACGAATTTTTCCTTTGTGCATCACCAGTAAGAGGTCACCGGGATTTATGGAATAGAAGGCCTCGAAAGATTTTTTATTGTTTGCACAGGCTACACATATATCGGCTGTTTTATTTATGGCAAGCGTACCAATATTTTTCTGTCTCCACATAGCAGCAGGCGCCGTGGTAAGTGAATCGAAAAGCTCGCGGTCTGTTAGCAATATCGTATCTCTTGCTGACCGGAGATGATCCCATAAATTCCATGATGCTGTAAGAGTCGAATCTGTTCCAAAAAGAATGGGGGTCTTTATTTTTAATTCATCAATAGGTGCCGAAGCATCAAGCATAAAATTATTGGAAGCGGGGCACCACACCAGGGCATGAAAAGCTTCTGCCTGTTCCTCATCCATCGCGACACCATGCACGGCTACAATTTTTCTTTTAAATAAATTCCAGCGGATCAGGGAATTAATTTCCTCATGAGAAGCATTATCTGTGCCCTCTCCGATGTGAATTACAAATGGCTGATTTTTTTTGAAGGGATTGTTCAGTTTTAATTTCCATTTCTTCTCAAACTGAACGGAGTGTATGGAATAATTATTTTGAAGAACAGAAATTACTTCGTTATTAATATGCAATCTTTCGCCATGATTCACCACAGTGGTGATTCCATTAAGAAGATTTTTATACAGTCCCCATTCCGTTCTTAGCGGCTGCGGAATTTTTAAAACACACCGGATCAGTTCTTTGTTGCTTACATGGATGTCTTCGCCCCATTCTTTATAATTATGATAAACCCGGTTTGCTATTTGAGGAAATAAATTAAAATCAAGGTGATCGTGCGAATTAATTAAACCGGGAAATGCTATGGCATCGTCAAAAAAAATGCTACCGTTTGCCGTAATATTTTTGTTGGTGAAGTGGCCGGTGATATTTTTTATCTTTTCGCCGCTTACTTCTATATTCACCAGTTCATCACTTCCGATGATTTTCAAATTACATAGCTGCATTTTCTTTTTTTAAAAGTATCCCATAAATGACCGGCGTGCCTTTCCACGCGTCATAAACTTTCATTGCATTTTGGGCTTCATAAAAGTGCTTTGCCGATTCATCGATAGGCTTTTCAACTAAACGCGACACCTGTAAATGAAGTTGCTTCGCCAGGCCTTTAATGTCACCAATAGTATGGACATAATTTTTGATGGCAATCGTTTTCTCATGATGGGCAAAAGTTCTCTTGCCACCTTTGGCCAGGACAGATGGATGATAATCGGTAATGATCATTACCCCGCCTGGTTTTAAAACACGGTTCCATTCACGTAAAGCCTGCCCTGCGTTTTGAATGTGCGCTATGGTAAGTGTTGACAAAATACAATCGATACATTCATCCTGTAATGCAGACAATTTGTTCCCGGATAGTAAATGAGTTTCCGCCTGTGGAAATTTTTCATTGAGTTTTCTCAACATGCCTTCTGAAACGTCGTATCCAAAAAACCGTTGGGGCATCTTATCAAAAATCTTTTGCCAATGGCGCCCCGTGCCACAGCCAACATCTGTTACGGTTTTATTTTTTAAGTCAATAGAGTTGAGCAGAGCTGAAAATATTTCTTCATCCCAGGCAAGCATGAGATTATTTGGCTGGTTGTCATAATTTTCGGCCCAGAGATCATATGCGCTTTCCGCGGACTGGTAATTGCGTTTAAAAAAAAAGCTGGAAAAATATCCCGGAAGTTTAGGGAGCGCAGGCATTTTTAATCGTTTATTTGAAAGAACAAATTAGCTAAAATGCGATACAAATAGCTATAAAAATGGGGCAACCTTCCTGCTTTTTTCATCGTTTAGATCAAGATGAATAAGATTCTTTTATACAATCCAAAAAGTGCCGTTGCGAAATATAGAATTCCTAATTCGATCATGAATATAGCCGCTTCAATTGATGGAGTTTATGATTGGGTTATCGTTGATGGAAACCGTGAAGAGCATCCTTATAAAAAAATAGAAACTTATTTAAGCACCGGCGATTTCCGGTATATCGGATTCACTGTAATGCCGGGCCCGCAATTGACGCAGGCAATTTCTTTAGTCAGACAAATAAAGCAGGATTTTCCAAATACGATCATGATTTGGGGAGGTTATTTTCCAAGCAATCAATATAAAGTAGTGCTTAGCTCTGATTACGTAGATTTTGTGGTTAATGGTCCCGGAGACCATGCTTTTTTAAATTTGATTAAGGCATTGGAAAATAATACACCTTATGAACTGATAAAAAATCTCATTTATAAATCAGGAGGCGAAATTATTAAGACGGCAAAAGAAGATCTGATTGAACAGGATAGCCTGCCCTCATTACCTTATGATAAGTTGAATAAATTTTACCCGATCGAAAAATATCTTGGCAAAACATATCTTGGACAAAAAACGCTGGCATACCATTCAAGCATTGGGTGTCCTTTCACTTGTTCATTTTGCGCTGTAGTGCCAATTTACGAAGCGAGGTGGAAAGCAAAATGCGCAATGAATGTTTATAAAGATATTAAGTACATAAAAGAAAAATGGGGTGCCGACGCTATTGAATTCCATGACAACAATTTTTTTGTCTCCGAAAAAAGAACCGCAGAATTCTGCCAATTGATAGCGCCTGAAAAAATGATTTGGTGGGGTGAAGGAAGAATCGATACTATTAATAAATATAAAGATGAAACACTTGCGATGATGCGGCAATCCGGGTGCAAGATGATTTTTTTTGGAGCCGAAACAGGGAACAATGAAATATTAAAGCAAATGGATAAAGGCGGAACACAAAGCGGCGAGCAGATTGAAGCCTTTGCTGCCAGGATGAAAAAATTTGATATCGTTCCCGAATATTCTTTTGTGCTCGGCCTGCCGGCGGCAACGCCTGAAAAAGTGATGGAGCAAATTGATTTTGACATCTCTTTTATTAAAAAAATAAAACGCATTAACCCCGATACGGAAATAGTGATATATATATACAGCCCTGTACCAACAGAAGGCTCGGAGCTTTTTAACCAGGCGCTCGCAAATGGATTTTCATTTCCTGAAAAATTAGAAGACTGGATAAGCCCGCAGTGGAAAAAATTTGATTTACGAAAAAATCCATTAACTCCCTGGCTTACCCCTGAAATGATTGACAAGATCAGGAATTTTGAAATAGTGCTCAACGGATATTACCCAACGGTGTCGGATATACGCCTAAATAACAGGAAGAGAATTTTGATGAAGGTGGTTGCAGGATTGCGTTATAAAATTAATTTTTACCAGTTTCCTTATGAAATAAAACTGCTGCAAAAAATTTGGAAATATCGCCAGCCGGAAATACAGGGTTTTTAATTTAAAATGATGACACTTGCATAATCTAAAAATCATAAAAGGCTTGTCACCACTTAAGGAGGATTCGACGAATAACCGGTTCAACGAACTGTATATTGCCTTGCGATTGAAAGAAGGAAGAATATACAGTGAGGAAGAGCTATGGTTACTTCCAAAAGTTCCGCCATTTCACCCGCATTTTGAAGAATGGGAGATTCGCAGGCATAGCTGTGATAAATTAATGTACTATATCAAAAGCCATGGCCATATCTGTAATGTCCTGGAAATTGGTTGCGGTAATGGATGGCTTTCCGCCAAACTATCGACAGTAGCCAGGGGAAATGTTACCGGCATTGATATCAACATAGTAGAGCTTGAACAGGCGCGAAAAGCTTTTGGAAAAATTCCCAACCTTGGTTTTATAGAAGGTGATATCCGATCCTGCGTGTTGCAGGATAAAAAATATGACCTGGTTGTTTTCGCCGCATCCATTCAATATTTTTCTTCGTTTTATGAGATTATAAAAGTGGCGTTACGCCATGTAACGTTACAGGGAGAAATACACATCATAGATAGCCCGATGTATCGATTTAGCGAGATAGAAGATGCTAAACAAAGAAGTAAAAAATATTACCATCAAACGGGATTCCGGGAAATGTCGGAACACTATTTTCATCATGGCATTGAGGACCTGCGGCCTTTCTGTTTCTCTACTTTATATAACCCCCATTCATGGAGGAATAGAATGAGGTTTCATAAAAATCCATTTCACTGGGTCGTAATTAAAAACCGTTACTCTTAAAATGTTGAGCCAGTCATTAACCGATATTTACAAACGCTATGCAACGCTGAGAACCCATCGTATTAAGGCCTTGCCTATCGTAATACTGATGCCACACAGTGCCTGTAATTGCCGCTGTATCATGTGTGATATATGGAAGGGCAATCATAATTTACAACAACTCACTGAAAACGATATTGCCGGGCTTTTAAATTCTTTGCAACAATTGCGTACAAGACTGGTGCTTATGTCGGGGGGAGAAGCTTTGCTGAATCCTAACTTTTTCAGGTTTTGTGAGTTGTTGAATAAACAACATATTAAAGTAAACTTATTATCGACCGGGCTAACACTTAAAAGAAATGCGCCACTAATTGTAAAGTACGTCAATGAAGTAATTGTGTCCCTGGATGGTGATAAACTAACCCACGACAGTATACGAAATATACCCGGTGCATTTAATAAACTATATGACGGCATAGCAGCCATCAGGTCAATAAATCCTTCTTATAAAATAACGGGACGTACCGTAATACACCGGCTAAATTACACCCAATGGCCGGCTATTATTGAAAGTGCCCAATACATTGGATTAAATCAAATCAGTTTTCTTCCCGCCGATGTCAGTAGCCATGCTTTCAACCGTGAGATGACGTGGGATGAAAACAGGCAACATGAAATTCTCCTGTCGTTTGAAGATTTATCTAAATTGGAAGCAGTGATAAAAAAATTATGTACGGTTTACAGGAAAGAATTTGAAAATAATTTTATTGCAGAATCCCCGGAAAAAATCCAAAGGATATATGATTACTATGCAGCATATTATGGGCTCGGTTCTTTCCCGCATAAAAAATGCAATGCTCCCTGGGTCTCTGCCGTAATAGAGGCAGATGGAATAGTAAGGCCTTGCTTTTTTCATGAGCCAATGGGAAACATCCGGTCTGAAAAGTTGGCTACTATTTTAAATAACCGGCATGCAATTAATTTCAGAAAGAAACTCGATGTAAACCAAGATGAAACCTGCAGGAAATGCGTTTGTTATTTACATCTCGGGCCGGCAAATGCTTTATAAATAATATGGACAATACTATTCTTTTTTCTCATTCTTATTTTTTACGTTTTGATCCGAAACAGTGGTCAACGGGAAGGCCCTATCCGCCTTTGGGTACGCTGTATGCAGCATCGTTGCTGCGGGAGAACGGTTATGATGTTTCTCTTTTCGATACGATGTTTTCCTTTACACCCAATGAGGTTATGAAGGATATTGATCAAAAGAAGCCACATTTTTTTGTGCTGTATGATGATGGCTTTAACTACCTAACGAAGATGTGTCTTACCAATATGAGGGACGCTGCATTTAAAATGATTCAACTGGCAAAGGAAAAAGGATGCATCGTTATAGTATCCGGTTCTGACGCAACCGACCGTTATGAAATGTATTTAAAACAGGGGGCAGATTTTATCATACTGGGTGAAGCGGAACTTACATTGTTGGAAGTAATCAATGAGTTTAAAAAAGAACAACCTGTTTTTTCTGATATCCCCGGACTGGCATTTCTGCAAAATAATTCGTTGGTAAAAACTGCTAAGAGAAATGTTATGAAGGAATTGGACGAACTTCCTTTTCCTGCCTGGGATCTTATAGATATAGCGCCTTACCGGGAATCATGGATGAAACATGCCGGTTATTTTTCCTTAAACATGGCTACTACGAGGGGCTGCCCCTTCAGGTGCAACTGGTGCGCCAAGCCCATTTATGGAAATCGCTACAATACCCGATCTCCGCAGAATGTAGTGGCTGAATTAAAAATGCTAAAAGCAAAATTTAACTTCGATCACATCTGGTTTTGCGATGATATTTTCGGATTGAAACCGGGTTGGGTAAAAACATTTGCAGATATCATTGAACATGAAAACCTGTCAGTCGAACCGGGAGGCCTTCACTTCAAATTTAAAATGCAGGGCCGTGTTGATCTTTTATTGCAGGAAAATACCATTAAAGATCTTGCCAGGGCTGGTTGCGAAAATATATGGATGGGCGCTGAGAGTGGTTCCCAAAAAATTCTCGATGCGATGGATAAAGGAACCACCGTGAAACAAATTTATGAAGCGACCCGTTTATTAAAGAAGCATAAAATCAATCCTTCATTTTTTATCCAGTTTGGTTATCCCGGTGAAGCAAAGGAGGATATTGCAAAAACCATTGCAATGATACATGCATTGTTGCCTTATGAAATTGGCATATCCGTTTCCTACCCATTACCCGGAACCGTTTTTTATGAAAATGTAAAGTATCAAATGGATCGAAAAACAAACTGGACGGATTCGAACGAAATGGCTTTAATGTTCCGAAATACTTATCATCCGGCTTTCTACAAACAATTGCATACGTATGTTCACAAGAGTTATCGAATGCATTTGGCTTTTGCTAACTGGAAACAATTACTGATGCACCCGGTAAAAAGTAATGTAAGTACCATAAGGAAAGCTTTGTCGGGATTTTACTATGTCCCCGCGGCTTTCGTTGAAAAAAGAAAATTATTTCAACTCGAAAACCTATAATGCATATCGTTTATTCAAATACAAATGAGCAGTCAGCCGCCGAAGCTTTCTCGTCGCAATCAATAATTTTTGATCAATTGTATGCTGATAATAAAATTGTACAGTATAAGA
>JBDTOV010000188.1:0-10561 GCA_039933035.1 Ginsengibacter sp.
TTGCGTTATTGTATTTCCTTCATTATTTCTTCAACCGCTTTCTCAATCTGCGGGTCCCTGTCATTGATTCTGTCTTCAAAGGTATTTTTTACGGTTATATCCGGCGATACCCCGGTTTGTTCGAGATTTTTTCCGTCCAAAGTAAAACAGCCCCAGGAGGGCAGTCTCACGGAAGAACCATCCACCAATCGTTTTGCAGACGTGAAGATGATCCAGTGATAGGTATCTGTACCGATAATTTTCCCCAGCTTCAACTGCTTGAAACCTTCAGCGGTCATTTCTCCATCACTCAGGGTCTGTTCATTTACCAATAAGATAATGGGCTTGGCGGCAGGTGCAAAATCCGGCTGAGGGCTCATTTTTCCATCCCTGTATTTCCATTGCAGGTAAGGACGCTGCGATAGAAATTGCAATACTTTATCGTGCACATTTCCGCCCGTATTGTAGCGGAGATCGAGGATCAGGGCTTTGCGGTGATTAATCGAATCTGAAATCATTTCCTTCTCAAACTGGTCAAGTGCGTTGCTGCCCATATCTTTCATATATACATAGCCGATTTGTTCCTTGCTTAGATCATCTACATGTTTACGGTTGGCGTCAATCCATTCATCATATAACTGGCTTTGCATGGAATTATATGCGATGGGATGAATTTTTACCAGGAATTCTTTCGGGCCGCGCCTGAATCCTAAGGTCATTTCACCCGGTATTTCGGATCGCATGAAATAATATTCACGGTTTTGCGCCGGATCAATCTTTACGCCATCAACACTTACCAGTTCATCACCTTTTTGAACTGTATTACCGGAAAGATCTGCACAACTGTTTTTTACAATATGGTCCACGAGATAAGGGTGGTCATTAGTAAACATGATACCGTTAGCTGCGGTAGTGGTGGAATAAAAAGTTTTTTCATCGTCCCCGGAAGTTGAAAATCCGTAATGGGAAGTATTTAATTCGCCCATCATATTGTTCAATAAAGTCCTGAAGTCGTTCCGGGTTTGTAATTGCGGCAGAAAGGCAGCATACCTGTCCCGTATCAACGTCCAGTTTACTCCATTGAATTTTTCGTTGTAATAATTTTCCTGCAGAGCGCCCCAGGCTTCATAAAACACCTGGTTAAATTCATCATTCATATTAACGGTAAACGGGTAATCCATGTCCACCTTATCCAATGAATTTTTATCCACATCAAGCTTATTGATGATTCCTTTGTTGAGTGCGTAATAGTGATCCTTATATCCTTTGATTTCGATATCGCCACCATCAGCATCCTTTATTTTTTCAGTCTTTGTTTTTTCAAATGGCTCAAAGGTTAGTTTCCATAAGGACGGTTTCCCCTCTTCATGATCGGAGATAAAAAATACATACGTTTTGTCTTCATTTTTGATTACCGCCTCACCTGATTGCTCACCAAAGTCAGGACCTACTTGTTCAATTCTTTCCATCATACCGTTGAAATCAATTTTTATTACAGGCTTTGGCGGCGCAGTGCTTTTCATGGTTTCCATCTCTTTTTTCTTCTTTTCCATTTGGGCATATGCCTTCTTTTTTTCTTTGGTAGCCGTATCCACTTTTGCTGTGTCTGTTTTCTTTTTGACAAATAATGAATCAAACATGTCTGACCGGTATGGCGCTGCAATCTTTTCCAGGGGCATCCGGAATAATTTTTGATTTTGAGGCCCATACGGATAGGAAGGGTGTGTTCTGTCGGAAGAAAAATAAATGTATTTGCCATCGGGCGACCAGGAAGGGTTCGTTTCAGAAACTCCGGTATTGGTAATATTAAAAACCTGCCCGTCATAAAGCCGGTACAGGAATATGTCCTGTTCAAAATTGCGGTAGGCCGTGTACATTACATATTTATCATCCGGCGAAAAATAAGGAGTTGAATTTTGCAGTCCCCATATTTCATCCTTTACCATTTGTGTTGTCTGCATCGTTTTCAGATCGAGTAAACGTACCTCATCTGATCCGCAGAGAAAGACGGCTTTGGTTTTGTCACTGTTGAAAGAAAGTGCCCGGCTGTTTTTTGCAAACCCGGTAATTTGTTTCCCGGGATCATCTCCTTCGGCATCCTGTGTGTACCAATTTTCAAATCCTTTATAGGTTTGCCCATACAATAAAGTCTTATTGTCTTTAAGCCAGAACACTTCGAGTACCCTTTCACGTGGTATCGTTGCTATTTCGCGGATAAATTTTCCTTTAGGGTCTGATACAAACAATTTTCCGCGTGATACGAATGCTAATTTCTTCCCATCGCCTGGTACATCAAAATCGGAGATTTTTCCGCCCACATTAAAATTTTGTAAGGAACCTAATGTATTGTTTTTATATACCTGCAGCGGTATTTTATTAGTTTGTTTTGTCGCAATATCATATGAAAATAACTGGAAATCTTTTTCAAATACGATCTTATCTCCCGCTGCATCTACGAAGGGGTGCATGACAGAGGTACTGAAATCAGTGAGCTGGTTTTTTTTGCCATTGGTAAATGTGTATAAATTGTATTGACCGTTTGCTTCATCAGAAACAAAATAAACATTTCCTTTTTTATCTACACTGGCCCACATATCTTTTCCGATCCAGTCAGTATACCGTTTATATTTTTTTGTAGCGGGATTGTAGGATTGTATATCAGGATTGAAAGGACCTTTGTAACCGATGCGGTTAGCAAAAAAGGAACTCTCCCAGGTATCATCAAAAAATATTTCTCCGGTTACAGGATTTTCAAACGCGTCGTGCGTATAATCAAACATATTACTACCAAATACCCTCAGAGGCGTTCCCCCGTTGATACTTACTTTATAAGCAGACATCCTGTTGTACCGGTTAGAAGTAAAGTAAACGGATTTACTATCCCATGCCCAGGATTCAACCATATCATTGGCCGCATGAAACGTTAAGCGCTTTATATTGCCACCCTGCAGCGGCATCAGGTAGATGTCAAAATTTCCAAATTGTGAATTGCTGAATGCAAGCCATTTTCCGTCCGGCGATATACGAGGATTGGTTGCACTCCCCTGCATTGCCGTGATTCGCGTGGATACGCCACCGTTAGCCGCAGCTTTCCACAGATCACCGTCATAGCTAAAGATCAATGTTTGCCCGTCGGGAGTCAGCGCGGGATTGGACGCGAAATAGGGAGTGGCATCCTGCGCCATACAAAAATGTTGCAAACAAATAATTGCCGGCAGGAACAAAATAAACTTTTTCATGCTGAATAATTAACAAGGCGGTTGAGATGTAATGGTAAAAAATAAAAGTAAGGCAAAAATCAAACAGGGCATCAAAAAAAGTATGAATGGGAGCATTTCAATTGTCACTTTGGGTTCAAGGTTGCCAACCTTTGAGCCCGGTGATCTCAACCTACCAACAAACTTATTGAAGGTTGGCAACCTTGCTGAAATGGACCCGTATGATTTGATATTCAGAATCTTCATTAACTGAAGTGCGTTTGCATTTCGTAAGGGTTACCCGGTTTACCATACTCCCGGGCATATCTGCGATGGAAAATACGTAATCGTATAAGATTTGGATGTTACCGTTAATTGGGAAAAGGATAGCTACCGCAACCGGTTTTATTCCACCACAAACCTGTACCCGATTCCTTTGATAGTTATGATCTCCAAGGACGGATCGTTTTTTAAATAGCTACGAAGTTTGGTAATATACACATCCAGGTTGCGGGAATTAAAGAAGGAATCATTTCCCCATAAAAGATTTAGTATATCTCTCCGGTTAATGATCCGGTCGCGGTTTTCATACAGCAATTTCAACAGTTCATTTTCCCGGAAAGTAAGCCTGCGTTCTTCTGTCCCACTACATAATAATTGCCGGTTGAGGCGAAAAATATAAGTGCCTAAATTAACGGCATCACTATGGATCTTTTTGGGTTCATTTTTATTTCGCAGTAGATTTTGAACCCTCATAATAAGTTCTTCCATACTGAACGGCTTACGGATGTAATCATTTCCCCCAATGGTAAACCCTTGCACCACATCGGCAGTTTGCACCTTTGCCGTTAGAAAAATTATAGGTACATCGGCGTTTATATTTCTTATTTCATCGGCAATCGCAAATCCATCTTTGTTGGGCAACATAATATCCAACACACAGATATCCGGTTTTTCTTTTTTATATAAAGCCAATGCTTTGCTGCCGTCACTTTCAGGAAACACCTCAAAGCCTCGGCTCTCCAGGCTTTCTTTTACAATTTTGGCAAGAAACAATTCATCTTCTATATATAAAATTTTAATGCTCATATTTTCAGGCGGCTCCAACCGGAAGTTGTATGGTAAAAGTACTGCCCCTTCCCAATTCGCTTTCCACGCCGATAGAACCCCCATGGCGATTTATTATTTCTGATACATAACTTAAGCCGAGCCCGTAGCCTTTAATGATATGCTGGTTGCCCGTAGGCACCCTAAAAAATTTATCAAATATTTTGTTACGATAGGCGGGTGAAATACCAATCCCATTATCGCTGATTTTTAACGTAAAACTATTTTGCTGCGCAAAAAGTGTTATAGTAATAACAGGCCTGTTGTTGGTGTATTTTAAAGTATTGTCCAGCAAATTATACATAACACTGGTGATGTGTAATTTATCCGCATGGATGGTGTAATTATCACCTTTGAAATTAAAGTGTACAACAGCACCATTCTTTTCAAACTGCGGCTTCAAAGTGTCCAGTACTTCCTGTGTTAATTCTTTCACATCAATAGGTTCTTTGTTCAATTCGATTTGTTTGTTTTCAAACATAGAAAGCTTCAGCACTTTATCAACAAGCAAACTCAAACGTTGTAATTCATTCCCCGAAATATCAAGATATTCTTTTGTCTTTCCAGGATCACGTATGGCATTAAAATTTTTCAATGCTTCAATAGCCACACTTACGGTTGCAATGGGCGTTTTTAATTCATGGGTCATGTTGCTGATAAATTCATTTTTTATTTCTGCAAGCCGCTGCTGTCTTAATAAATTCCGATAGAGCAGTACAAATGAAAAAACCGTAACACCCACCAGGAAGATGGAAAATAAAACCGGGAGCATAAGTTTTTTCCACAGGTATGATGAGGTATTCAAGACGGAAAGATGATAGGTTACAGGATGGGCGAAGCCAACCGTTACATCGGACAAATCCTGTTCACTGCGCCGGCTATCGCCAGCAGATTTTGTAATGGTAAAAGGAACATCGAGGTGTTGCTTTTTTAAAGCCGTCGAATACAGTTGTTTCAATTCCGGCAATTTTATAGAATCCTGCAAAGAATCAACTCCATACAAAATTTTATAAATATGATTGTTGCTGTCGGTAAATTTTTGAAATGTCAAAGGCAGTGAATCGTGGTGCACGCCACGGTCAAACCTGAAAATTATGTTTGAATGGATAGAGTCGCCCGTTTTTAAAGTATCTGTCAGTTTATTTCGCAAAGCATTCACCATCGTAATAACCTGGCGCCGGGGCTGCGTTCCTGTTTTCATCCCCGGCTCATTAATCTCTTCATCAACTAAAATTCTTGATTTCCCTTGCAATTTTGTATCACCTTCAAAACCCGGTAATTTTAATTTGGCTTCCTGCAATTCCTGGACCGTTGCCTGGAAGGTCACATTTGTTTTTATCTGCATCGTTCTGTTTTCACGATCATAATTATCCTTCAACCAATAGGCCTGGAAACCGATGATCACAAGTATTGTTGCGAACATTGAAATCAATAAGGGCTCATGATGTTTAGTGCCAATGCCGGGGAAGTTCTTCATTACTTACCATTCAAAAAACAAATGTAGCTAATCATAGTTGCTACTGGCATTGCATTAACCTTTATTAACCTAAATGAAAGGTGCATTAACCCATTAATGGTAGCACACACTTTAGTTTTGATTAAAAATATAAACCAGTAAATAAATCTTTATGAAAAAAATTTCTGTGGTAATGGTAATTTGTGTGGCACTGACAGCCCGGGCACAACAAAAAGAAGGTAAAGTGATATACTCCCGCATTATTCAAATGCAGATACAGGTGGACGATAATGATCACATGCAACAAATGATGCCTAAAAGCCACACCGATAAGTTTGAACTTACATTCGGCAATAACCAATCTTTATGGAAACATATAGACGAGGCTGATTATGCAGATGACATGGACGGGAGAAGCATGCAAATAAATGTGATTACGCCCGGACAAAGTGATATTGTATTTAATGATTTTGACGTCGCAAAAACGATTGAACAAAGAGATTTTATGGATAAAAAATTTATTGTGACAGATAGCACTCACAGGCTAAACTGGAAACTCACCGGGGAAACAAAAACCATCCTTGGGCATGTGTGCCAGGAAGCCATTGCGCAACGTGCCGGTAAACGCATGCAAATGAATATAGATAACGGAAAGATGGAAAGAAAAGAATTAGAAGATACCACCAATATTATTGCCTGGTTCACCACGGATATTCCCGTACCTGCCGGCCCTGAAGTACAGGGACAGTTGCCAGGGCTTATTCTTGCTCTTGATATAAATAAGGGCCGCATGGTTTACCAGGCGTTGGAGATACAGGCAACGGCCGATCTTACTGCCATTAAAGCGCCTGCAAAAGGAAAAAAAGTTACGCCGGAGGAATTTATAAAGGAAAGAGATAAACTCATAGAGGAAATGCAGCGGAACAACCAGGGCAGTGGAAACCGTGTAATACGAATTCAGAATTAAAAAGAACATGGTAAAAAATAATAACCGTCTTACTTACCAGGGCGGTTTTTTTATTGCCCTGGCGTTGTGCAAAGAAGATACAAGAACAACTATCGGCCATAAAAAAAACTACCGGGTTATGATTTTCATTCCCCCTTTGCTTTCGCTGCTCAAACCCGTTTTGGTTAAGTTGTAAGTAAAGCTTAATAAAAAGAAACGGTGCAAGGTATTTACCCGGCTGTCTTCAATATAATTTTGATTGGCACTATGGTTAATACCTATGTTTTGGTCAAACAGGTCCTTGGAAGAGATCTTTAATTCACCACGGTTAAAGTGCAGCACTTGTTTGCTTATGGATGCGTTCCATAAAGCGACGGTAGTATTGAAACCTGATGCATACTGGTTGATGATACGGTAGTTAAAATCTGAAGCAAAGAAAAATCCTTTGGGAAGCCGCCAACCAATGCCAGCGCCATATCCCTGTGTAAAATATTTTGCATCACGCGCAGCAGGAATGGAATATTTTGTTTTGGAAAAATTGTATTCAATGCTAAATAAAAGATTAAACTGATCAGTTGGATTCATATCTAACCTAAGCTCCGGGCCAACCGTCATGGTATTGATTGTATTCACTTCTGCATTAGCAAATTGTTTGCCGTGGTATTTGGTAATGGCGGAACTTATATCCAGTGTGCCTTTGAGAAAATGAACAGGAAATCCAACGCTTATGTTGCCATCCAGGTTATATACTCCATTTACGTTTACAAACTTTACCGAATCAACACCGAGGTTGTTTATTTCATCAAAGTTTACAATCTTATTTTGTGTTTGCTGCAGGCTAAAGAAGGCAAAGAGGTTCCTGTTCTTAAACGGATCAACCAGTGAAGCGTGCAAACGCAAAACGTGATTAAACTCTTGTTTCAAATTTGGATTGCCAACCTTTATATATAATGGATTGCTGTTATCCGGTAATGGCTGCAATTGAGTAACCGATGGCTGATTGGTATTGGTACTATAATTTAGCGTTACATTTTTGAACGTTGTGAAATTATACTGAAACCTGGCATTGGGCAAAATATTGGTAAATCCTTTGCTTATTGCAGAATCTTTACCACCACTGGCAACTATTCCTTCGAGTGCGGCACGCTGCCAGGAAGCGCCGATAGCATAGTTATATAGTTTAGTTTGCCTGCGAAGACGAAGACCGGCATTGGTGTAGGCGTGGGTGTTTTTAAAATCATTGGTCAGTAAATCGTTGATCAGATCAAATTTTCCGTTGTATTGATTATAATCGTATGTGGCTTTTTCAGAAGTATTCTTAGTATAGCTTCTTCCCAAACTAAACTCCAGCAAAGTTTTTTTAAATATTGGTTCGGTATATACGGCTCTTGCATTAAAGCCTTGTAAACTTTCTGAACTATTATTTTTTTGATTGATCGAATCCGTCTGAAATAATGAGCCTGATGTATTATAAAAGTTGGTGACAGACTGAAGGGTACCATCTCCTTTACCGCTATTAAAATTGGTTAAGAGATTAATCGAAAACGTTCTTCCCTTTGTATGAAATTTTCTTCTGAACAGTACATTTGTGCTTATGGTTGTGCCTTCATTATTGGCAACATTATCGTTGTTGCCCTCATTTATTTTTATTCCCCGGCCGGATGCGGTTGAGTAGTCTGAACTATTTTGATTCCCGGTTTTTTGGTAACTAAAATTGGGAGATATTTTTATAGAATTAAAAGAATCTATTTGATAATTGGCACTGAAGTTCAGGCGGTGATTAGTATTCAAATTATCAGCATGAGAATTTTGCTTATAAAGATTTGCAGGCGAAAAATATTGACGTTGCACGCTGCTGATACGAACGGGATTAAAGCGACTATAAAAATAATTGCTCTGAAAATCTGTTTTGTTGCCAATGATATTATTGTAATTAAATCCGCTGCCCATCGTGGTATTGATGCCAGTGTTATTGCCACCCAGTAAGCCCGCCACGGGGTCATTGTCATCAATTGAAATATTGATATTACCACCGCCATTTTTTAATTGATTCAATGCACCCGTAAAATTTAAAATATCCATGATAGAAAATCCTTCGGCATTTGTATTGTTGCCCATTGCTATAACAGACATTTGCCTTGCACCTTTAAATGAATTGATATTGAGCTTTCCCTCGTAGTGATCATCTGTTCCTGCTCCGGCATTTATTTTTCCGAACGAACCCTTCGTCCTGTCTTTTTTTAACTGTAGGTTGATGGTCTTTTCGCTGTTACCATCGTCAAAACCTGTAAGCTCCGCCTGGTCACTTAATTTATCATACACCTGCACCTTATCAATGGCATCAGCAGGCAAATTTTTTGTCGCAATCTTCAAATCATTACCAAAAAATTCTTTCCCATCTACCAAAACCTTTTGAACTTTTTCTCCCTGCGCTTTTACAGTGCCGTTTTTGTCAACTTTTATACCGGGAAGTTTTTTCAAAAGATCTTCAACGCTTGCATTAGGCCGGGTATTAAATGAGCCTGCATTGTATTGAATCGTATCACCAAGTAATGTCACGGGTGCCGATTCAGCATTGATAATTACTTCATTCAACACTTTGTTTTTATCGGCCATCGCAATGTTTCCCAAATCAACATTTTTGTGTTCATTGTCGATGGTAAAGTATCTGTTCGCATTGTGATAATTTACCTGCGTGATAAGAAGGCGGTATGCTCCGTTAGAAAGTTTACGTAATTCAAATCTTCCATCGTTATCGGCTATGGTGAAGGTAACCAGCGAAGAATCGTTTTTTTTCAAAACAGTTATGGTAGCATTGGGCACAGATTGGCGAAGTGAGGTATCGAAAGTAATCCCCGTTATTGCACCGTTGCTTTGCGAAAAAGATTGAGCAGAAATGATAAGCGAAAGAAGCATTAAAAGAATTCTTCCCATAACAGAAATTTACAGCTACGAAAATATTCTTAGCAGATGGCAAACACAGTTAACAGCCATTTGTTTATTGTTAATGATTGTTAAGAAATCATTGTGAATTGACTGGTACGAACGGGGGGCTCATTTACTTTTTAACTGGGTGATAAGCACGATTTGCCAGCAGGTTGAAAGGTTTCCGGTATATAAATTACTTAACAATAAAGTAACTTCCCTCTTTGGGGATCACGATATTATTTTTTATAACACCCTGCTGGCAATGGTTTCAGCCATACGATGTTAAGTTTAAGATGAAGAATCATCATATAAGTTGATTTGTGCACCGATTTTAGTCGTGTTAGTTTTACACAATGATTGTTTGAATGAAGAAAACAGAATGTAATCTTTAATCTAAAATTTCACTTTATGAAACAGACAATCAAAACAACAAGAATGATTACAATGGGATTATTTATCCTTTGTACCATAGGATTAGCGCAGGCTACTTTTGCCGGAGCATCAACCGGGGATCCTGCAGAATTAAAATTCATCGGAAAAATCAGAAATCAGCCCGTTTTCCAGCTAAGCCTGCATAACACCGAAGCGGGTGAGTACTTCATCAATATTAAAGATGAAAACTACAACGTATTGTATTCAGAAAAAGTAAAAGGAGAAAACCTTTCCAGGAAATACCAGTTAGATATTGATGAAGCAGATTTAAATGCACCAAACTTTGGTGTTCGCGTGGAAGTTACTTCAGCCCGGACTCATAAGACCCAGGTGTATAAAGTAAGTTCACACATAAGCGTGGTTGAAAACATCGTCGTAGCAAAATTATAATACAGGCCCGAAATTAATTCCCTATCAAAACTGAATCAAGACTTGCAGGTTAGCAACCGGCAGGTCTTTTATTTTTTTTGTTAGGCAGGTTAACAGAAAGATTTTAAAATACTTTTAAAAAAGATT
>JBDTOV010000189.1:0-10553 GCA_039933035.1 Ginsengibacter sp.
CCGGTACTCCGATTCCCTCTGCAACAATAGCAGTCAAAGGAACAAAAACTGCAACAGGAACCGATGCCAACGGAAATTTTAGGCTTCGCTCAAATTCAGCTAATCCTTCATTGATTGTTACGTCGGTGGGATACGAGTCAAAAGAGATTCAATATAATGGGGAGCAGTCGCTGGAAGTTTCTCTTAAATCTAAAAACTCCGCCTTAACCGAAGTAGTTGTGACCGCGTTTGGAAAGAACCAAGCTACCAGCAAATTGCCTTATGCATCGCAGCAAATTAATGCTGCCGAATTGGCGAAAGCTCCATCTCCAAATGTATTGAACTCACTGCAGGGTAAACTTTCCGGAGTACGTATCGACCAGGGTACCGGTGGTGCCGGTTCTAGTTCACGCATTCGTATCAGAGGAAACACTTCATTAAGTGGAAACCAGTCACCGCTTTTTGTAATTGATGGCGTGCTCTTAAAGCCGGATGTAACAGGCCCCGAAACCTGGGCTGACAACAACAATGCAGACTTTGGAAACATTCTAAAGAATGTTAACGAAGATGATATTGAATCAGTTTCTGTTTTGAAAGGATCTGCAGCCAGCGCATTATATGGATCAGGAGCTCAAAACGGAGTGGTACTGATCACTACCAAAAAAGGCAGGGTAGGTAACGGTCTTGGCGTATCTTTAAATTTTACGCAAATGTGGGACAAGGCGTACAAAGGCCCGGATCTGCAATATGAATTTGGCGGAGGTTATACTCCAACTTTTGCAAAGGATGCCAGTGGAAATGATGTAATAGATCCGGACTATGGTCCGTACTATGATTTTGGGCCGAAGTTCGATGGTCACATGGTTAAGGACCTTGATGGCCACATGCGTCCATGGTCTCCTTATAAAGTAATAGACTATTTCCAAACCGGTAACCAAAATGACTATAACGTAGCAGTGCAGGGTGGCACGGATAGGAGTTCGTTCAGGGCGTCCTACTCTAAAAATATCACCAACGGTATTATACCTAATGGTGCCAAATTTGACAGAGATAATTTTTCTGTAAGAGCTACTCAAAAAATCGGAAAAATATTTGACATTGATGCTGCTATAACCTATGCCACTACAAAAAATAAAAATCCGATCCGGCAGGTTAGTAATTATAATCCCATTTTTAGATTTAATTATTACAGGGCAAATAGTATCGACTGGAATTATTGGATAAATAATTTTGAGGATAAAAATAATGGTGGAAGAATCAGGGGGGCCGATGATCCCTACGGGTTGGGATTATTTTTATGGACTACTTACAATAATAATCAATCAAGCGCTGAAGATAACTTAAGGGCTAATGTGGATCTTACTACTCACATCACGCCATGGTTAACGCTTCTTACACGTGGTAACTTATCAAATTATAATACAAAAATTGAAAAACAATTTTTAGGTGATGGCGCCGGCTTCACAAACGGCTATTATGGATTAAGCACTAACCGCTATAAAAGCTATCGTTTGCAGGGGCTATTAACAGCCAGCAAGCAGTTAAGTTCTGATTTCCAGGGCAGCATTACTTTGGGCGCTGAAACAAATAAAGATCAGTTAGGCGACGTTATTAACGCCAGTTCAAACGGAGGCCTCACTGCATCTAACCCTTATTTCTTTAGTTTAAGTAACAGCGTGAATAAAGCTGATGTTTCTCAAGGCTATAGGGCGGCAAAACTTACCGATGCTATCTATACTTATGGAGATCTTACCTGGCGAGACCTCCTTACCCTAAGCTATAGCGTGAGAAAAGATTATAATTCTACACTTACATTGGCGAATGGAACAGGAGATTATTCTTTCGTTTATCCTTCAGTGGGAGCGTCTTTCATATTTAGCAGCCTGCTCAAAGAGAAACCACAATTTGATTTCCTCAGCTTCGGCCAACTTCGTGCATCTTACGGGGTAACAGGGAAGGATTATGATTCATGGAAGCTTAACCAGGTGGGAAATTACAAGATTGGAGGTACAAGCGATATAGTGAATTCAGGGCTCGGCCTTACCACTTTACCTTTCGCAGGTTTTACAAGTTCAGTATTACCCAATAAAAATTTAAAGAACGAAAAGACAAAGGAATATGAATTTGGTACTAATCTTCGTTTCTTAAATAACAGGTTTGGAATAGACTTTACCTACTACAATAAAAATACTTATAACCAAATTCTTGAATTGCCTGTGCCACCGGAAATTGGCGGAAATTCAGCGTTGTTTAATGTGGGTCAAATAAGAAATGAGGGAATTGAGATACTGCTGAATATAGCGCCTATACGCACAAAAGATTTCTCCTGGAATTTTACGGTTAATTATACCCGCAATCATAACACAGTTGTTTCACTGGCCGATGGTGTAAGTACTTATGGTTTGATAAATGCTTTCGGTGCCGATGTAAGAGCAGTAGCTCAGCCGGGTAAAGAATATGGAGCGGTATATTCTACTTACGCATTCGCAACTTACCAAGCTCTTGATGCCAGTGGAAACGCGATAGACAATCCAAGCAATGGAAAGAGAGTATTAGGAAATGCTCCTAACGGTTCTAATGGGTATACTTTCCTTAGGACAGGCGATTACGCACCAGGGTTGGTGAAAGATAAATACCTGGGATCTATCATGGAGAAATATTTAGCAGGTACTTACCAAACATTCAGGTATAAAGATTTTTCTCTTAATGTACAGATAGATGCTAAAGTTGGAGGTCTTATGGCTTCCGGCACACACCAGTATGGTTCATCTAACGGAGCATTCGCCTTTACGCTTCCTGGCCGCGATGCTGCACACGGTGGTATTGCATACACCGATGCCAGCGGTAACAAACGTGATGACGGTATTATTCCTGATGGAGTTTTTGCAGATGGAATTACCAGTTCTAACGGAACAGCTTTAGGCGGAATGTCATGGCAGCAGGCTTTCGACCAGGGGTTGATAGCACCTAAATCTGCTTTGGAATATTATGAAGACCTTACTCAATGGTCATCAGGCATCAGGGAATTTTCAGTATTTGACAATTCCTGGGTATCCCTTCGGGAAGTTTCGGTTGGATACAATTTACCTAAATCACTTTCTTCAAAATTAAAAATCAATAACCTGAGGGTTAATCTTATAGGACGGAATCTTACCTATTTATGGAAAAATGCAAAAGGAGGAATTAATCCTGAAGGGCTTAGTAGTAACCAACCTGCTGCCTTTGCAGAATATGGAGGGATCCCTTATGTAAGAAACCTTGGATTCTCAGTAAATGCTGATTTTTAATTAAAAAAAACTATTAACATGTTTAAAAATATTATTACAATAACGGCCGCAGTCTTCTTACTATGGGGATGTAAAAAGTCGTCGTTTGTTGATGCAAACATAGATCCCACCGTAGTATATGACGTAAATCCTCAAAACCAATTCTTAAATGGAACCAGGGATATTTTTGGAAACGACTTTGAGGCATACTATGAAATTTATCGAAACATTATGCCCTGGCTTCAGTTGAATACGCCCACGGCGGGAAATCTAAAAAATTTTACCGCAAGTTCAAATCCATTTAGCAGGTATGATAACCTTTATGGGAGGGGCGGTGGCTCTGAACTTTATGATGTGAATGTTTCCATATCAAAACTCGAATCTCCAAGAAAGGAAAGCTACCAGCAACTGGGCGCAATCGCCCGCATCCTTCTTGACTACGAGGCGTTTTATGTTTCTGATATATATGGAAGTATAGCATATAATGAAGCATTTAAAGGACGCTACACCTTGGAATTTACAGTTCCTTATGACTCGCAGCAAGATGTGTTCAGCTCAATTGACCAGGATTTAAAAAGCGCAATCCAGGACATTAAGACTGCACCTAGTGGTCAATTTGCAATTGGCAATTATGATCAGTTTTATTTTGGCGACGTTACTAAATGGGTAAAAGCGGCTAATGCTCTTCGCCTAAGAATGGCTATGAGAATAATGAAAGCAGACAATACAAAGGCAACGTCTATAATGCAAGATGTATTTTCATCTCCTGCATCTGATTTAATGAGCGACAACACTGATGGCTGGGCGCTCAAAACTGCTGCTTCATATACATCCGGTGGAAACTGGAATCCTGATGGTTTAAGGGCTCCAAGGGCAATGACAACTTTTATGGTAAACAACGCTGATCCAAGAACGCGTGATTTTTTTACAAAAAACACATACAGCCAGGAAAATTTTGATCTTGCCAAAGCACAAGGCGTTTTATCAACCGACGCGGTATTTGCTAACCAACGTTATGTAGGTAGTTTCGCAAGCCCCGATTCTTCTGCTGATGCTGCGATTAAATTAAAGTATTATACCACAAAACAAATTAGCAAGGGATCGGGAAAAGTTAACCTTGATACCTTAAGTAATATCAATCCCAGGATTTTCCAGGTGGCCTTCAACGGAGGTACCGGGGTGCAGTATATTCCTTTAATTACGTATGCTGATTATTGTTTCATGCTTGCCGAACTTAGTTATTCCGGAATGAAAGGCGATGACCCTGCTACCTGGTACAACAATGGAGTTAAGGCGTCTATTGAATACTATGGAAAGATGGCAACAGATGGAATGTTCCTGGACTATTATATTGAAACCGGGCTTGGTATGCAGGTAGCTGCTCCTACACAAACGGAGATCGATAACTATCTTGCTATGCCTGCGGTAAAATATAATCCTGCTAAAGGATTAGACCAAATCGCATCTCAGGCTTTTATTAACTTCTTTAAGGAACCTAATGAAGCCTGGGCTTTGGTAAAAAGAACTGGCATGCCCAACAGCACTACCACTTTAATGATGGAAAAACTTCTTTATAACGGCGCAGAATTGGTCATACCAAGAAGAGCACCAAGAACTTTACCACCAACAACCGATATTAACTACGAAAATATTAATGCAGCATTTACTGAAATGGCATCTAATCCTGACTATGGCTCAGGCCCTGCGGATATTTCAGGCCGGGTATGGTGGGATAAAAAATAGTTAATTGACAAACCACTTAAACGCAATACTCCGGCCTTGTTACCGGAGTATTGTAATTTTATAGATGAACAAAAAAATATTTTTATTTGGAATAATACTTGCGCAGGGCCTGCGTGTTTTTTGCCAGGGATATCTGCCACTTGAAAAAAGAGCGTTTAGTATAGATTCAATCTCTTCGTTTTCATTATTGATGCCGGGAGAATCTGTCGCACATCTAAATCATTCTGAAAAGGGTATTTTGGTAATTGCATTGCTTTCGCCGGAATGCCCTATATGTAAGAATTACTCCACAAAACTGGTAGCGATAAAAAATAAATACGGGAAGGAAGCAGATTTTGTTGGACTCATTCCAGGGAGTTTTGAAGAAGATGATGTGAAGGATTTTCAAAAAAATTACATGCCTTCGTGGAGGCTGCTGCGGGACACATCAATGCAGTTAACTCATTATCTTGGTGGGAGGGCCACTCCTGAAGTTTTGGTTATTGATAATAAAGATGGCGTCCTGGTTTATAAGGGAGCTATTGATGACTGGATGGTTTCATTAGGCAAAACACGAAATCATGTTTCGAATTATTACCTTGATGTGGCACTGCATAATTTTATTAATAACAAGCCTTCGATTCCTTTTACTAAACCCATAGGTTGCATAATCAATGATTTTTAGAATGCGAATATTTTTGATCCTGTCTCTGTTGCTTACCTGTAATTTACTTAGTGCACAGTCTGTAACTTTCAATAAAGATATTGGTCCGCTTATACAATCAAAATGTGCGAATTGCCACAAGCCTAATGAATCCGCTCCTTTCAATTTGTTAACTTATGAAGATGTAGCGAAGCGTGCAAGCTTTATAGCCAATGTTGTAAAAAGCAAGTACATGCCTCCCTGGAAAGCTGATGACACTTATACGCATTTTGCCAACAACCGTTCTTTATCTGATGAGCAAATAAAAAAAATCACTGACTGGGTAAAGAGTGGCGCACCAAAAGGCGATAAGCCTGATTATAAAATTGAAACGCTGGAGAATACCACTTTTACCCGTGAACCGGATCTTACGCTAAAAGTGAAAGAAGCCTATAAAGTGCAGAGCGATAATAAAGAAAGATTTATTGTGTTCAAGATCCCTTTTGAATTGCCGCAGGAATATAATGTAGAAGCTGTTGAGTTTTTTAGTACCAATAAAAAACTTATTCACCATGCAAACTATGCCGTACATGCTGTGCCTGATAGTATTGATATTTACAAAACCGCCGATCTCATTAACCTGACTGACGATGATAGAACAAAATATTCACAGTACTTTCCATATAAGAAAACTATAGAGTACTATGGCGGTTGGATTCCCGGCACATCGTATGAAAAATATCCGGAAGGCTTCGGATGGATAATGCCAAAGCGTGGTGTGATATTACTTACTATACATTATTCGCCTTCGGCAAAAGAAGCAGAAAGCATTTCGGGCATAAATTTATTTTTCACAAAAACTCCTGTAAAAAGAAAAATTAAAGTGATAAGTCTCGGGAGTGGTGGCATAGGCGCAAAGGATATTGAACCGGAATTTCATTACATTCCTGCAAATAAAATTTCCACATACAAACTGGAAATTGTAAATCCAAAAGAAAACGAATCGGTGTTTTATGTGTGGCCTCACATGCACCTGCTTGGCCAGTCATTTAAAGCCTATACTGTGTTTGGTAGAAATAAGGATACCATTCCTTTAGTGAATATTCCTGCATGGGATTTCAGGTGGCAGGAAATTTATAGGTTTAAAAAGCCGGTGCTTATCCCGATAGGGTCGAAATTAGTTATAGAAACATCTTATGATAATACAGCCAACAATCCATTTAATCCTAACAGCCCGCCAAAGATCATTACGTCCGAAGGTGATATGCGCAGCGACCAGGAAATGATGACGTTATTAATGTTGTATGTCCCTTATGAAGATGGTGATGAGAATATTGAGTTGGATAAATTATAAATGATGAATCAGTCTATTAAAAATTTTCTAAGTCTTTTATTCCAAAGCCTTGTCCCTCTCCCCTGGAGAGAGCCTGTCCCGATTTTTCGGGAGGTTGGGGTGAGGCCATTCTTCTTCATCCTCCTCTTTAGTTGCAATAACAACAAACCATCTTCCACTTTATTTACCTTAATGCCTGCCGATAAAACAGGCGTAAACTTTACCAATACCATCCCTGAAAATGATTCACTGCATATAATGAATTATGAATACCTCTATAACGGTCATGGCGTAGGCGTTGGTGATTTTAATAACGATGGGTGGGATGATATTTTTATTTCTGGTAATGCTGTTCCCAATAAGTTATTCATTAATAAAAAGGACTTTCAATTTGACGACATCACCTCAACTGCAGGCGTTGCCGGCAATGGTACCTGGAGCACGGGTGTATGCGTTGCCGATGTAAATGGCGATGGTTTAATGGATGTGTATGTATGCCATAGCGGTAAGTTTAGTGATTCGTCTAAGCTGTCAAATGAATTATTTATAAACCAGGGATTGAATAAAGACAGCATACCTGTTTTTAAAAATATGGCAAAAGAATATGGGCTGGATGCGCCGGGCACACAATCTACCATGGCTGTATTTTTTGATTATGATAAAGACGGCGACCTCGATATGTTTCTGCTTAATCATTCTATAAACAGTTACGATCCCTTTGAAAATTCAAGTGCAATTCGTGGAAAAGTGAGCAAGCAATATGGCAACCGGTTGTTTAAAAATATGCTTACTGAAACCGGTGAAAACAAATTTACAGATGTGACACTGCAAGCCGGAATACAAAGCCACGTTTATAATTATGGCCTCAGTGTAAACATCAGCGATATAAACATGGACGGCTGGCCTGACATTTATACAACCAGCGATTATACGGAGAAAGATTGCTACTACATTAATAATAAGAACGGCACATTTACTGAAAGCCTTCAAAACAGTTTCACTGAAATTTCAAAATACTCGATGGGCTCTGACGTGGCAGATATAAATAACGATGCCATGCCCGATGTGTTCACGCTTGACATGCTGCCGGAAGATAATTACCGCCAGAAATTATTAAAAGGCCCTGATGAATATGATAAATATCATTTGATAGTTGACAGTGGTTTTTATTACCAGCAAATGCGCAACATGCTTCACATCAATGAAGGTGCAGATGAAAAAGGGAATGAACGCTTTAGTGAAATAGGCCAGCTGTCAGGCATATCAAATACTGACTGGAGCTGGAGCGCTTTATTTGCCGACATGGATAACGATGGATGGAAAGATCTTTTTATAACCAATGGGTATTTGCGAGACTTTACTAACATGGATTTTTTAAAATACACGGCTGCCGATGCCATGCTTTCAGAAGCACAGAAGAAAAATTTTAATTATAAAACTTTTGAGCTGGTTCAAAAAATGCCTTCAAATAGATTAAGCAATTATGCATTTAAAAACAACTATGACCTGTCATTTAAAAATGTAACAAAAAGCTGGGGGCTTGATGTGCCGGTTGTTTCCAATGGCGCTGCCTACGCCGATTTTGATAATGATGGCGACCTTGATTTAATTGTTTGTAACAACAATGATCCTGTCAATTTGTATCGTAATAATTCAGATGAAGCAAAAAATAATTATATCAATCTATACTTAAAAGGTTCGTCGAAAAATACAGAAGCGTTAGGTGCAAAGGTGTTTGCTTACACACAAGGCAATGTCCAATTTCTTGAGAAAAGCCGTGTGCGTGGTTTTCAAAGCACGGTAACTTCTATGTTGCATTTTGGACTGGGAAGCACACAAAAAATAGATTCATTAAAAATAATATGGCCAGATGGAAATGAATCTGTGCATACAAATGTTGCTGCCAATGAAATTTTAAAGATTGATGAAAACACAGAACAAAATATAGTAAAGGCAAACGACCCACAGAAAAAGAATACAACTTATTATAAAGATATCACGTCTCAATCCGGGATAAACTTTGTTCATAAAGAAAATGACTTTATTGATTTCAAAGACGAAACTTTATTGCCCTGGCAACTTTCAAAATACGGCCCGGCCCTGGCTGTGTCAGATATAAATAAAGATGGCCTTGATGATTTTTTTGCCGGAGGCGCCATAAGCCAGGCTTCGATTATTTATATACAAAATAGTGACGGAACATTTAGGCAAATTTCCCAACCTGCTATTGAAAAAGACAAAGAAAGCGAAGATGTAAATGCAGTTTTCTTTGATGCAAACGGTGATGGTTACCTGGATTTATATGTCGTAAGTGGTGGTAATGAATACACGGATGGTTCGCCTGAATACCAGGACAGGCTGTACATCAATGATGGAAAAGAAAATTTTTCCAAATCTGCGAATGCTTTACCTCAAATGCTTTCAAGCAAACTCGCGATTGCTGTTGGTGATTATGACGGCGATGGTGACATAGATATTTTCGTTGGTGGAAAGACTGTACCCGGCTCTTTTCCGTTGCCTTCAAGAAGTTATATTCTAAGAAATGATTCTAAAAATGGCGTTGCAAAATTCACAGATGTAACGCAGGAAATAGCACCGGATTTAATGAACCCAGGAATGATAAGCGCCGCAATATGGATGTCTGAAAAAAATTCAAAAGAATTACAACTGGTGATTGCCGGCGATTTTATGCCGGTGGAAATATTCAAATATTCTTCCGGAAAGTTCATAGATGTATCTAAAGACGCAGGGCTTGAAAACTCGAATGGTATGTGGGCAGCATTACACATTCAAGATATAGATCATGATGGCAATGCAGATATCGTAGCCGGCAATTGCGGCACAAACACACAATACAAATCTTCTCACGATAAGCCGGTAACACTTTATTACAATGACTATAATGGTAATGGAATTATTGATCCGCTAATGTGCTATTACATTGGCGATACATCTTATCCAATGGCCTCAAGGGATGAACTGCTGGATGCCATACAGCCATTGAAAAAGAAATTTGTCCGTTACAAGGATTATGGAAATGCAACCATAAAAGATATACTGAGTGAAGATCAGTTGAAGTCCTCCAAGAAATTATTTTGCAATACACAGCAGTCTGCGATTTTCTTTAATGATGGCAATAATCATTTTTCAAAAAAAGATCTTCCAAAAGAAGCGCAATTCTCAAGAGTAAGTAGTATTGAACGCATTGCCGATGACAAGCTTTTACTCGCTGGAAATTTTTATCCTTATCGTGTGCAATTGGGCCATTCCGATGCATCAATGGGATTGATATTAAAAAATAAATCAAAAGAAATTATTGCCGAAGAGCCATATCAAAGCGGGTTATATTTATCCGGTGATGTGAGAAATGTACGAATTATAAAAGGCAGCGGCAATAAGCGGTATTTAGTTGTTGCAGTGAATAATGCACCATTAAAATTATATGAAATACCAAACGAAAAATAAATGGCATGCCGGAGAATGAATTGTTTTAAAAAAATTAAAGCCAGGCGATAATACCATCAGTTCACGATCAATAAAAATTCATAAATTAATAATGAAAAAATATTTAAACCCACAATCTTTTCTTTGTACGATTGCCATTACAGTT
>JBDTOV010000190.1:0-10548 GCA_039933035.1 Ginsengibacter sp.
GCAGCGAATTTCATTAATTTTTTTTACATGTTATTAAAAAAATTCCGCCTATATACGAAAACTCCAAAACGGCCATTAACAGTCTTATATTGAGTGGTATATAAAGTAAGGCCTTTACTGTAAACCTGGATATTATTTATTTTCTTTTGGTTGCTCCTGGAAATGCCGTACAGGTTGTTGCGGTTGTACGGGAGGCTGATTATTCAATTGTTCATTGCGATTTATGGGTTCCTTTACGGGTTGAGATTTTGGAGCCTGGTGTATATTGTCTTGTTGAGGATTGACCCTTTTTACAGGTGCCGGATATTCATTTACAGGCCTTGAATTATCATTTACACCAGGCTGGTTTGTTACGCGGGCTTTTGGTGGCGTAACATTTCTTACTGCTGGTGGTTGATTATTTTTTTGTTCCGGAAAAGTTCGCACGGGTGATGGAATCTTTTGCCTATTTTGATCGTCCTGGTTTCTCCCGGGGATTTCAACTGTTATCCTTTTTTCAGGTGAGGCTGGTGGCGCCTGTTCTTCTCTAACAGGATTTAATTTCCTGGGTTCGGGAAGATTATTGTTATTTATATTCTGTGGATTGGGTACTCTTTCAGGATTAGTGCCGGCAGGGTTTCCAGGATTATCGTATACTTCAGTTTTTGGAGTTTCTACTCTGCGTTCTCTTAACTCGTTTAAATTTCCAATACGCTGCGGTTTAAAATGTTGGGGTTGCGTTGGGGTTTCTTTCACAGCAGGACGGTATAATTTTACAGATCCACCTGTAATTTCCGAACCTCCGGGAGTATTTCTCTGTACTATTTTTATCGGCCTTAGTCTTTCGTGTGTGTTTTTTTCAAATTCATCAGGAGTGGGCCCTGTTATATATACTTTCTTATTTTCGAAAGTACGGGGATTATTGATAATGGTCGTGCGGTTAATGATGGTTACATTTTTTTCCCTGTTAACATAGTAGTTATTGATGCGCGGGCTATTAATATAACGGTTAGGGACAAATGACCAATAACTATATGGGATATTCGAACCAATATTACTATTAATATCCATCCCGGGACCAAGTGGCGCCCATCCGTAATAGTCGCTACTACTTCTCCACGAAACCCAGGCTGGGGCCCATTCGTAACCAGGGGTCCACATCCATCCAAATCCATCGTCATACATCCACCTTCCATAATGAAATGGTGCCCATCCCCAGTTATAATTTGATACCCATGTCCATCCGTACGTAGTGTAAACCCATTGCCCGTTACTGGAATATGGCCTGAACTCCCGCACAGCCGGGACCCACACATAACCGTAATTCGGATAATCTATCCAGTCGCCATACGGACTAAGGTTATCATAAAATTGCTGGTAAGTAATATCAGAAGATTCAGGAAGATAGCTTTGTTCATAGCTTTTGGTACTACTGCAGGAAGTGAGCAGCACGATTATGAGCAGTGCGAAGTATGTATATATATATTTCATTGTATAGAATTTATATAGTATAGACGTACATAAAGCTTGCCGGATACAAATGCATTTATATAATAATTAAGTTTAACTATGCGTTAACTGTATAATCAAGCCCTATGGGGCGGGAATTTGCCTACCCGGATTTGTTTCCATTTAAATAATCAGAAGTTATTGATTTTTTAATACTTTTAACCAATCAAAAAGCACAATTTATGACAACATCATCCCATGTTTCCCGGAAAGTTACTGCTGCTTTAGCCCTCATAATTTTAATGCTGCCCTTGATTTTTTTTATTATGTGGTCGTCAATTGGTGTGAAAGTAACTGGCATAAGTGCAGCGGAAGAATTGAGTATCTATTTAGGATATTTCCCGGTATGGTTACAAAATATTTCACTCATTCATGCCATTTCCATAGCATGTTGTACATTAACAATTATTTTGGCTACGAGAAGTTTTAGCAAACACCTGTTGTCCATTAGGGTACTTATGCTGGTAGCGTCCGTAGTGGCAGTGTTTATTTTGTTGTTTAATATTTACCAGATAGTGTAGTTATTTTATTGATACTGGTATGCTATAGTTCCCAACAGTCTTCTTTCTTTTGAAAAACATTTTTCGGTTTCACGAAGATTTTTATCATTATAGGTATATTTCCAAATAAAATAATTATTTCCCCCTTCTTCTGTTGAAATCATTTGTTTTGGCTGATTGAGAGAATTGTATTCATACATATAATTAGGAAGCAGGCGTTTGGCTCTTTCATTGTAATGCACCACATCGGTAAGCCGGTTCCTTTCATCATAATAATAGTAGTATTTTTTATCGATATTGCTATTCCCTTCCACTTCTTCTTCTGTTACATTTCCGGTACTATCAACCACAAAAAGTATAGTTGAAACGAGAAAATTATTTTTCTTCCGCAACATTTTTGCCGGGTTCCCTTTTTCATCATAAAAATATTCATGGGTCTCTATAATCTCACCTGAATCATCATCGGCTTTTGTCACGGATCGTGTACCGGAAAGCCGCCCGTCGCTATCATACTCATATTGGGTAATGCTGGTGATAGTAGGGGTGTCATCTGTTGTTTTTATAGGTTGCCCTTTCGGGTTATAATCTGAAACCAATAAAGATTGCCCCGTTATATTAGATTTTGAAATCATCTGCGACTGCGTGTAATTTTTATTGATTTTCTTTTCACAAAAAAAACCGTCGCTGGGTTGGCCATCGTCTTCAAAGCTTTTAATTTTTACAATTCTTAAATTATTATCTTTTAAGACGGCGAATTCTTTCATTAGCTGCTGATTGTTCCAGATATCTTTATAATAGTATTGAGCACTCAGGGAAAACGAAAACAGGAAGGTTATCGTAAAAAAAGTAAAGAAACAAACACCTTTTCCCCGGATGATTGTAAGGGGAGATTCCGACATTGTTAATTTGATGTACTTCATACGTGTAAAATAACAGAATAATCCCGCAAGCAGATTTAGTTTGCTATTTTTAACCATAATTTATTTAGAAATCAATCAAACAAGGTGTCTCATCTTCAACAAAGAAAAGATAAAAACTGTCTTAATTGTGGAACGACCGTAATTGGGAAATATTGCCACGTTTGCGGGCAGGAAAATACTGAGCCCAAGGAAAGCGTATGGCATTTAGTTTCTCATTTCTTTAGTGACATTACGCATTTTGATGGAAAGTTTTTCGCATCAATGAAAGACATTATTTTAAAACCGGGATTTCTTTCCAAAGAGTATATGATTGGCAGAAGGGCAAGTTACCTCAATCCAATTCGCATGTATCTTTTTACTTCTTTCATTTTTTTTCTCATTTTTTTTTCACTTTTTAAAGTCGATGAACGCGTTCTATCATTTAAAAGTAATGGCACTAATATAGACAAACTCGATTCAGCGCAGCTAAAAGCACTTTCTGAACAATTAAATAATGGTGTTCCATTAACCAAGGAAGAACTAAAAAATAAATTAGATACGACTTCTTTTTCCGTTGCACCGGGCAATTATAAATCTAAATCTCAATATGATTCCTTATTGAGATCGGGCGCAAAAAAACATAACTGGTTTGAAAGAATGCTTGTGTATAAGAACATTGAGCTTAATCAAAAATATGCTCACAACAAACGATTGGCATTGGCTAACCTTCTTGCCAAAGTGCAACATGCTATTCCTCAAATGCTATTTATTTTGCTTCCATTGTTTGCCCTGGTTCTAAAACTTTTATACATAGGGCATAAAAGATTTTACTATGCCGATCATGCAATTTTTACGATTCATTTTTACATTTTTGTTTTTATGGCCATGTTGCTAATTTTCGGTGTTAATAAAATTGAAACCATAACAGGTGCGAATTGGCTGGTTTTTATTAACCTTGCCTTTATCTTAATTATATTTTTTTATTTGTATAAGGCCATGCGCAATTTTTATAAACAGAAAAGGGCGAAAACTATTCTTAAATATTTCCTCCTCCTTTTTTCTTTTATGTCTATCGGTACTTTTATCATCATAATTTTCTTTTTTGTATCAATTTTTGAAATTTAATAAATTGTATATATGGATAACGGGAGGGTAATTGATAAACTGATAAGCATTATGAATGAACTTCGGGAAAAATGCCCATGGGATAAAAAGCAAACCATTCATACATTGCGCCAGCAAACTATTGAAGAAACTTTTGAACTTGCCGATGCAATTACTGATAAGGATTGGAATGGCATAAAAGAAGAACTGGGAGATTTACTGTTGCACATAATTTTTTATGCTAAAATTGCGGAAGAGGAAAATAAATTTTCAATACAGGAAGTGATTGATACCATATGTGAAAAACTCATCAAACGGCATCCGCATATTTACGGTACAGTAACAGTAAGAGATGACGAGGAAGTGAAGAGAAACTGGGAACAAATAAAATTAAGTGAAGGTAAAAAATCGGTACTTAGCGGGGTGCCAAAATCGTTACCCGCAATGGTAAAGGCCATGCGCCTGCAGGAAAAAGCCCGGCAAGTGGGTTTTGAATGGAAAACGAAAGAGGATGTTTGGGAAAAAATAGAGGAAGAAAAATCTGAATTATGGGAAGCTGTACTATCGGGAAATATGGAGCATGTTGAGGAAGAGGTTGGCGATCTTTTTTTTTCTGTAATTAATTATGCCAGGTTCATACATGTGGATGCTGAAAACGCCCTGGAACTCACGAACAAAAAATTTATTAAGCGTTTTACAAAAATGGAAGAGATTGCCGCAACAAGCGGCCACAATCTCAGCAATATGTCTTTGGAAGAAATGGATGCATTGTGGAATGAAATAAAGATACAAAAACTGTGAAGGTAAATATTTTTAAAAGCACCAATAATTTTTTTGGAAGGAACGGCTATCTCTTGGTTGCTTCAGCGTGGCTGCTTACCTTATCGTTTATTATAGATAATTACTGGGGTGGAAATTCAACTACCAAGGCAGTTCAAAGGGCGGTTCAAAAAAATATTTACAGGAATCAAAAGAAAGCCCTTGCCTTTATTAATGATACGGCTTCAATAAATAATTTTATCAGTGAAAATTACAATGAAAAAGATCTGAATGCGCTTGTTGAAAAAGATTATTTTGTTTTCATCTACAAGGCGGCGCCATTTACCCGGCCACAACCTGTATTTTGGAACACCCAAATTATTGTTCCTGATGCCACCATATTGGCGGCTGGCGATGGCACTTCATTTCATGAGCTTAAAAATGGTTGGTATGTCACCGGTAAAAAGTCATACCAGAATAATGAAGGCCTGCTGTACGGAATAATTTACCTTATTCCTGTAAAATGGAATTATTACATACAAAACAAGTATCTGCAAAATTCATTTATATCAGTTGATGATATCCATGACGAGTATGATATAAGTGTCACGCCGACTGATGCGGCCATAAAAGATATTGAGGGCACTAAGCTTTTTTATGTCAGGCAGATTAAAGATATTGTTATCAATCATTATAATACTTTCTCCCTCTGGCTAAGGATACTGGCCGGGGTACTGGTGCTGCTTTTTATTCAAAAGCTTGCAAGGGTTTATTTTGAAAGAAAGGGGTTTTGGCCCTCTTTCCTGGTGTTAATAATCCCGGTACTTTTTCTTAGATTTTTGAGTTATCATTTGCCCATACCATTAGACTTTAGGCAACTGGAATTATTTAGTCCGTCTATTTACGATGCGGGAGCAATCCTTCGGTCATTGGGAGATCTGCTGATTAATTCTTTTTTATTTATTTGGATTGTTCTTTTTATCAGGTTTTACCTGCGGTTTAACTATGCCGATTTTAATTTTCAGACCAGGATTAAGAAATACGCTGCTGTTGGCGTTATTTCATTATTGATGATTGGTATGACGGTTATATGTGGCAACATAATACGAAGCCTGGTGTCCGATTCACAGATATCATTTGATGTAATAAATTTTTTCACCTTAAATATTTACAGCGTTGTAGGATTTATAGTGCTTAGCTGCATTGCTACCGGTTACTTTTTCCTGGCACAAATTCTTATAACACCCGTTAAAGCTATTATACAACCTAAGTGGTTTGTTCAATATTTATTTATTGCAATTATTGGCCTGTTAATGTTATCATTGAGCATTCATACCGCACATGTAACTTATAACTTAGGCCTGCTGGTTTGGCTTTTATTTTTCGTATTTCTTCTCAACAGAAACTTCCTTTCTTTGCATGCCTATAATCTCGTATCATCCCGCTTTATTTTCTGGCTTTTTTTCTTTTCTGTTTCTATAACTGCTGCCATCGTTATACAGAACAGGAAAAAGGAACTGGAACAAAGAAAACTTGTTGCTGAAAACCTTGCCAACAAAGCAGATCCTGCGGGTGAGGCGACTGTTAATATAGCGCTAAGCGACTTCAGTAATGAAGCGCTCATAAATATTTTCGACAGGTTCAAAAGTAAAGGGGAAAACAGGGATTTAAAAGACAGCCTTATTAAAGAAAATTTTTCGGGATACCTAAACAGGTATGATACCCGTATTTACACTTTTGACACTAATGAAGCCCCGCTCTATAATGAAGATTCCACAAATTTTAATTCCCTGAATGCTATTATTCAAACCCAGGGAAAGTCAACCGGGATATCGGGGCTATATTATTATGATATTTCGTATGACCGTTTTAATTACATAAGTAAAAGAGATATTACCGATACTTCCGGGGCAAAAGAAGGATATATTTTTATTATTTCAACTCCGAAAAAATATAAAAGTGATGCCCTGTATCCGGAACTTTTTTCAAAAGGCAATACCAACTCTCTGGAAAGTTCATCTGTATATTCGTTTGCCGTATATAACAATAATAAACTTAGCAGTAGTAACAATGATTATCCTTTTCCAACGGCTATTGATTCAAGCGCTTTTACCTATAACGAGTTCAGGATAGTAAATAGAAATAGCTATGAAGAACTTTGGTACCGTGCCGACCCTGATAAAGTAATCGTTATAGCCAGGCAGGACACTTTTTTTATAGAATCCATCACACTGTTTGCGTATTTATTTTGTTCTTTTCTCGTAATTACGGTCATTTTTAATATTCTGAATAAATTAGTGAGCCGGAAAAATAGAATTGGAAATTTTAGATCCTTCTGGCAATTCACTATTCGTAACCAGGTGCATGGCACTATTATAGCCATAAGTATTTTTTCTTTCCTGGTAATAGGTATTACCACCATACTTTTTTTTATCAGCCGCTACCACAGTAACAACCGCGAAAAGCTTAGCCGTACTATTCATGTAATGGAAAATGAGATTCGCAACTCCATAGATACCATGTCGGTTGCTGAAAAGCAGTTGATGAATTTCGATTCGGCATCCAATAATAAACTAGAAGAAACAATCAACAAAGTAGCTGGTATAAATGCCGCCGATATCAACCTGTACGACCTTGACGGAACCCTCGAAGTATCATCCTTACCGTTACCATACAATAAAGGTATCGTTAGCGAGAAAATGGATCCTATTGCATTTTTTCATTTGGGCAAATTGAAGGATGTTCAGTTTTCACAGGAGCAGCAAATAGGAAGCCTGGACTACCTTAGTAATTATGTGCCGGTAAGAGATGAAAGTGGGATAGAATATGCGTATTTGAATATTCCCTATTTTGAATCACAAAATAACCTGCAGGACGAAATCTCAAATTTCCTGGTTACTATTATCAACCTTAATGCATTTATTTTCCTGGTTGCCGGAATTATCGCGTTGTTTATTACCAATCGCATCACGCATTCATTTTCTCTTATCAGCGATAAAATGAAAGAAGTGAACCTTGAGAAAAGAAATGAAGAAATCATCTGGACACGTAATGACGAAATCGGGGCGCTGGTGAATGAATATAACAAAATGGTTAAGAAACTGGATGTTAGTGCCCAACTGCTTGCAAAAAGTGAAAGAGAAGGGGCGTGGCGCGAAATGGCCAGGCAGGTAGCTCATGAAATTAAAAACCCTCTTACGCCTATGAAGCTCAATTTGCAATACCTGCAAATGGCCATAGATAATAATTCTCCGGATGTTAAGAGTATCTCTTTGTACGTGGCCAATGTTTTATTAGAACAGATAGAGCACCTGGCAAAAATAGCAGGCGACTTTGCCCAGTTTGCCAATATTGGCAATTCGCAAAATCAACCTTTCGATATCAATCAAACGCTTGCCCACGTGGCCTCTTTGTATTCTACAAATGATAAACTGGAAATCACTACACATACTTATCCGGACGAGGTAATAATTGAAGCAGATAAAACGCAGATCAACAGGCTGTTTACAAACCTGCTGCAAAATGCGGTTCAGTCGGTTCCTGAAGACAGGAAAGCAGTTATTGAAATGCAAAGTAAACTTTCAGGAAGGCGTGTAACCGTGTCAATAAAAGATAACGGAAATGGAATACCTAAGGAAATGTACAGTAAAATTTTTATTCCCAATTTCACAACAAAAACTTCTGGTACCGGGCTCGGGCTGGCAATGTGTAAAGGAATTGTTGAAAAGCTGAATGGTAAAATATGGTTTGAAACGGAGGAGGGAAAATGGTCCATATTTTATGTGGAACTACCCGTTACCGAAATACAATCTTAATGCACAATTTTATTTTGTTTATTTTCTTTCAAAAAATTTTCAAAGGCAAGTAAGCCAAAACTGCTTAGATTCTTTTGAGGGGTAACCATTCCTTTTTGGGCCACTAATACACCATATCTTGTATTCTCAAATTCTGGAATGGCGTGTGCATCCGGATCAATAGAAACCAATACATTTTTAGAAAGAGCATACTCCAGCCATTGCCAGCCTATATCGAGCCTGCGTGGATGAGCGTTTATTTCAATCACTACATTATTAGCCGCACAGGCATCGATAATTTTTTTGTGATCAACAGGATATCCTTTCCGGCTCAATAACAACCGGCCGGTCATATGACCGAGAATCGTGGTGTACCGATTTTCAATAGCATTGAGCAGGCGCATCATAGCTTTCTCTTCTGACATTTTTAAATTTGAGTGTATAGAAGCAATTACAAGATCAAAAGTTGACAGGATGTTATTGTTATAATCCAGGCTGCCATCGTTCAAAATATCACTTTCTATACTTTTAAAAATTTTGAAAGGACTCAATTTCAGGTTAAGTTCATCAACAAGCCTGTGCTGAGCGCTGATCTTTTCCTCACTAAGGCCCTGGGCATAAAAAGCAGATTTGCTATGGTCGCTTATTACAATGTATTCATAACCTTTATTAATACAGGCTTTGGCAAGTTCCTCAAGTGTATTGGATCCGTCGCTCCAGTTACTATGACAGTGAATTATTCCTTTTATATCGCGGGGATTAATTAGCGATGGGATTTTTCTTTCTTTTGCAAGTTCTATAACGTTGCCAGTTTCTCTTAAATAAGCAGGAATATATTGCAATCCGGCATGCGTAAATATGTCTTCTTCACTTATCGCATTTTGAAAATTCATTTCCGGGAATTTCTTATAGAATGCATTTGTAAACCCAGGTGAACTATTTAATTCAAAAGTTTTTTGCACCAGGTTTATATCATCAGTTGCATGTAGTTTTACATTGATGCCATTCCGGTATTGATACAATAAATACTGATCATTTTTTTCAGAAAGATTAAATTCAGGAAGAGTTGTCATTTTTTCCAAAATAATTTCTTCCGCGAAGGGAATTGCAAATTCAAGTGCCTCTAAAGTTTCGTGTTGTTTTGCGAAAGCTCCGGTGTTTTTAATTTTTTCTGACGAGAAAATCTTCCGAAACAAATGCTCTATTACTTTAGCAAGTTGTTCCACCTCTGCATACAAATAATTTCCCTTTTGCCTGAGAAAAAATTCAATTGACTCAATAATAGTATCCTGCGTTTTTCTTCCAAAGCCTTTCAAAAGTGATAACCTGTTTTCATGACAGGCGTATAAAAGTTCACCGATATTTTCCACATTCATTTCCTTCCAGATGATAGATATTTTTTTTGGACCGATTCCTTTTATTTTCATCATTTCAAAAATTCCTTCGGGAGTTTTTGCCATGATTTCTTCCAACGCTTTCATATTTCCTGTCTCTTTTAACTCCAGAATTTTTTTCCCGATTGCATCTCCGATGCCATTAATTGAAAAAATTTCACCCGAAGAAAGCGTTTGTAGATCTACCGTTAGTTGATCTATTTTGTATGCAGCAATAGAATATGTTTTTGATTTAAAACTGTTTTCGCCATGTATTTCCATCAACTTTGCCAGCAGTGAAAATCGACTGGCTATTTCGTTATTATCCATAATTCAAATGTAAAAATCATGTTCTAAAATTTTCAATTTATTATTCTTATACAACTTCAAAAGTTCTTAGAACCATTTGCCAGCCTGGGTTGTGCGTGGGTATGGGAAATAAAAAAAGTCCCGAAAATTCCGGGACTTTGTAATATTCTGCTTTGAAATTGAAATACTATTTCTTTTTTGCAGCTTTCTTAGCAGCCTTTTTAGGAGCGGCTTTTTTAGGAGCCGCTTTCTTTACAGGAGCAGCTTTTTTTGCAGCGGCTTTTTTAGGAGCGGCTTTTTTTGCAGCGGCTTTTTTAGGAGC
>JBDTOV010000191.1:0-10532 GCA_039933035.1 Ginsengibacter sp.
AAGAAAAACCAGTCGTGCGATGGACCTTTTCCACTATGGCTCAGGTCAAAATCAACCGGTGGCACCCTTAACTGGAAAGCTATTTTCATGGTACCTGAATCCTTATTTACGCTTATGAAACTGATAGATGCCTTAAAATTTTTCCGATACGTGTTAATGGGCACATCACCGTTTTCATTATCCATAGGAATAGCAAAACGAGTTCCTGCCACCACATATTCTGTATTCTCAGTAATGAAGGGCGAAGAGTGGTTACCGGCACTATTGGGCAATTCCAGGATCTCTGCGGTTTTAAATGTAGTCAGGTCTACCCGGGCAACGCGGGGTGTATTATTGGCATTGGCAAAAATCCAGCGTCCATCAATTTCTCCGTTAGTCTGGGAAAGTTCGAGGTGATGTTGGTCATCCCAGGGGACAAAACCATGTGAAGTATTTAACATGGGTTTGGTTTCTTCACTGTATCCATATCCGTTTTCAGGAAACACGCCAAAAATGGGTACAATTTTTAACAGCCTGCCGGAAGGCAAGCCATATACCATCATTTGACCATTGAAACCCCCGGAAACAAAATTGTAAAACTCGTCGTATTTACCAGGAGCTACATATACTCTTTGGGCGGCATCGCCGCTGATGGCATCAGCCGTATTCTTCGGCTTGCAGGAATAAAACCCACTACATAGAAAAACAGCGAGGGCCGAATAAAGCAGGAAGGAATTCTTTTTCATGATGATTATTTTAAAATATTATTATAGTTGTAATTTTATTTAACACCGTCATTTTTTCGCATAAATTCATATACATTCCGGGCATCATCACCAACTAAATTCTGATTAGGCATACGAACGAGGCATATCTCGAGCATAGCCTGTGCTTTCGGATCTTTTGTAATCATGTCATCAGGGTTTGATGCGAAATTCATGATCCATTCTGCGGTATGCCGGCTGGTAACACCTTTCCATCCGGGACCAACTAACTTTTCATCAGTAAGTTTGTGGCAAGCACTGCATTTAACGCTATATACTTTTTCACCTGCTTCAGCCATTGCCCCATTTAAATTTGAGCCTATTTCAACTTTTGAAAAAGGTCCTTCTCCTCGCTTTGGATCATAAGAAGGATTGCCACTGGCTGTTTCCGGCTGACTGGTTGCTGCAGGTTCATCACTTTTGGACTTATCGTTATTTGAATTATTACAAGCAACGGCCATGAGCGCTAATACACCGAAAAAGATTATTTTTTTCATACAGATTTTTTTATACAAATTTTAACGACGCAATATTACTGTGGTACAAGGCAGCATTTTATGCGTACAGTCATAAGAGGTAATAATGGTTAATAAAGGATATAGACTAATTTCTAAAAAAACTTCAAAAGCCCATATTTAACCGGCCTTTCAAAAGATGCAAAAAAAAGCTTATATCAAAAAACTGATAATAATCATATTCCCGGCCGATAAGAATCATGCACAGTTCACGATTTCAACAGAAAATAATCTCTTTTTTTACACACATAAACTAATAAGGATGATGATCGATGTTGAAACCTTGCTAGGTTTAGGTGCAACTTATAAAAATATTGTTGCCGATGAAATGATCTTTGAAGAAGGTACTGAATGCTATTATTATTATCAATTGGTTTCAGGGTCTGTACGTTGGATTCATATTAGTGAGGAAGGCAAAGAATTCATACATGACATGATTGAGCCCGGCGAATGTTTTGGAGAATTTCCTTTATTTGATGACGCACCCTATGCTGCATCCGCAATTGCGAGCATCGATTCGATAATGCTGCGCTTAAATAAACAAAGTTTTCAACAATTACTGAAAGATGAGCCTGTGATACTTTTTGCTTTTACAAAATTATTGGTAGAACGTTTACGGTTTAGCTTTTTGTTATCTAAAGACCTTGCCGGCCACAAACCTATAGAAAAAATTTGCAGCTTACTTACCTATCTTAAAATTCATAAAAAATATTTCTGTCCGAACTGCAATTTGGTTAAGCTTACCCGCCAGCAAATAGCCAACATGACAGGGCTCCGTGTGGAAACTGTTATCAGGAGCATACGCCAATTAGAAGTAATTGGCAGGCTGCAAATTCAAAAAGGAAAAGTTTATTATTAAGCAGGTTATGATTGCAATCATACATCAAAAAATTATTGTGGCTTTACTTTGCCTCAAAAATGGATCGTTCGTTACATAAATGGCTGTCAGTCGCTTTTTTCAATTTATTGCTGGTGGCAGCTTTAGGGTGTATTTTGCGCTATAAAATATTATACTCCTTACCATTTGTCGACCAAAAGTTTTTTTTACATGCGCATTCTCATTTTGCTTTTTCAGGTTGGGTTACACAGGCCCTCATGGCCTTAATGGTAAGATATTTATCAGATAAAACACTTACGAACCAGTTTGTAAAATACCGCTGGATATTATGGGCCAACCTTATTACAGCCTATGGCATGTTATTTACTTTCCCATTGGAAGGTTATGCGTTGGGTTCCATTATTTTTTCAACGGCTTCTATATTTGCAGGATATGCTTTTGCACTCCGGTTTTGGAAAGACCTGGATAAGATCTCCACACCATCAGTTGAAAAATCATTTTTTAAAGCAGCCCTGTTTTTTAATGTTTTGTCTTCGATAGGCCCTTTTACATTGTCCTATATGATGGCAACAAAGAGTACTTTTCAAAACTTGTATGTAGCAGCCATCTATTTCTTTCTTCACTTTCAATATAATGGCTGGTTTTTATTTGTGTGCATGGGATTACTTGCCTACCGCTTACGTGTGTATGGAATTTCGCAAAAAAAATTAAAGCTTGCCTATTACCTATTTGCCTCTTCGTGTATCCCGGCATATTTTTTATCCGCTTTATGGATCCCCATGCCCCTGTGGATATATATCCTGGTAGCTTTAGCAGGGCTTGCGCAACTGGCAGGCTGGGTCATAATTTTACAAACCTTGAGGCAGCAACTGGCTTATTTAAAAACAAAAATAAATTCATTTACCCGGGTTTTATTTATGCTATGTGCTATAGCATATAGTGCTAAATTATTGCTACAGGCCGCGTCGGCTATACCTTCTCTTAGTTACCTGACATTTGGATTCCGGCCAATAGTAATCGGTTATTTGCATTTGGTATTACTATGCGTTGTGTCACTTTTTATAGCTTCCTACAGTGTCGCGTATAATTATTTTCAATTAACTACAATTAAGAGAGCAGGGTTAGTCATTTTTGTTGCCGGAATTATCATTAATGAAATATTGTTATTAGTGCAAGGGATTGCAGATTTAAATTATACCACTGTACCCTATATTAATGAAGCGCTTTTGGCAGCGGCTTTTATATTATTCCTGGGCTTACTCCTGGTGAACATACATAAACGGCCTGCGTTAATTTAATTACGTTTCTCTTCCTTATGCTATTAATTTTTACAATTTAGTTTTTTTTAATACTAATATTTTTTCCAGATAAAATATTTTATATCAGGTCTTTTAGTTAGTACGCATAGACGCATTTTATCAAATTTTAAATTTATTATACAGCACCGGCAAACGCTGGCGCTATGGCAACCTTGCGGCTAATTAGGGAAAATAGAATGCTTTGTGGACTGTTTTTTCTTCAATGAATTGCATGTATAAATTTATTCCTTACACTACGTTTATGCTTGCATGTTATGAACCTGGTATGGATATTTTTTTGGCAGTCTGACTGAAAGACAATGCGATGTTATTTAAAAATGAGGCAATGGAGTTTTTTTCATTGCCGCTTTAATAAGCCTGGTTGCATATTCATGGCTATGTTCCATTTAGGTGGTAAGATAAAATTCTTTTTGCCGGTTTTCCGGTGCTTTCGGATGTATCCAGGTAAGTACCATCCAACCTAATCCAATATTCTATTTGGTCATTTATAACAAGAACGCGTGTGCGTATTTATTTTGCATACAATTTCGTCTTTCGGCACCAGCGGAGTTGACCGAAGGAGAGATCGCGTTTTAATTGCAGAAAGCATAAACATACCTGGAACACATCATCGCTGTTGGGAGACCGTGCCCGAAATAAAATATCGAAAGTTTTATTTCTTTTCAATTCGTAACTTTTCTCAGTTGTTGGTGATGGTTACTGCTAAGCTCACCTGGTCCTGGTAATGACTGGATAAAACTACCCCGATGATCTGTTGTATCCCATAGCACTTAATTATGGACGGGCCTTCGTGCTATCGGGATGCTGGATGCTGACGGGGCTTTTTGTCATAGCCACAGGAATTGCTACCTGTACGGCAGGTGTTACTTTATCCCGGGAGTTTACATCGCTTCCAGGCCGGTCAATTTCCTTTTTGTAAGAGACTAAAATGGTAACTGCCGCAATCGCGATGCTTATGAAAATGTTGGTTGACTTTTTCATTATAAAAGAGTTTACATTGTAAGAAAATATTTGTTTAAAGAAGGTATCATTTTCAGATATTGTCTGTGTAATTCCGGGTTTCCGGTTATGATAAATACGGGGTAAAGCTACTTCGATGACATAGCTGTTTCCTAATTGATGTCATCTATGATTAGAAGTATATTTTGCGTATATGGCAAAAGGCGATTTACTTGATTCGCTGATTTGCATTTTTTGCAAAAACTGCGTTTAATAATTATATATAAACTTGATCCTTTGAATTTACTACGCGTGGCACTGGAGGTTTTAGTAAGTATTGTTCCACTCGTGCTGAATATTTAATGGCTGGAAAATTCTAAACTAAAACCATATTGCAGATAAGTAGTATCCGGTGGCGTAAAAGGCAAAGAAAAATAGTCATTGTAATTATGCCCGAACCTGACAATGGTGGTGAGAATTAATCTTATATTAAAAGTTTAATCTTAAACAACTTATTCGAAGCTCTTGCAAAGTTGATGTTGATTTATTACCTTGGAAATGCTAATTCCATTAAATTCCCCCAATAGCTTTCCTTTTAAAAATTCCTTTTGTTGAAACAATGTAGTGTAGGCTTTAGCATTAGTCCCGGCTTGAGAATGTATTTTATGCGTTTAAAAATAGTTTATTTCGATTCCTGAGTTTTCAGAATGCTGTTTTTCGCTATTATTTTTAACCGGCAATATTGCCTGCTTCTTTATGTCAGCAGCTATCATTAAAAAGTGGTATTGAATATAGATAATTTCATACATATCAAATAAAAAACTCCAAACATGAACTATCCCAACCGGGTTATTAAAAAAGGCGAAGCTGATGCAGCGATTGTGAATGCTGTCCAGGATCAACTGAACGCTACAGGTTGCGGCCCCGTAACCGTTAATGGCATTTTTGATGACAGCACTGTAAGCGCAGTAAAATTATTTCAAACGCGACATGCGGATGCGGCGGGAACTCCCTTAAAGGCAGACGGGCAGGTTGGCCCTATTTCCTGGTCTGTATTATTTGGTGCCGTTAATTTGCCTGTAAACAATGAAGCGCCTTCACAATTGCTGGTGAAAACTTTAGAGATAGCCGCTTCACAAATAGGCGTGATTGAATCTCCGCCAAACAGCAATCGTGGGCCGCAGGTGGACGTATATTTGAAGACAGTAGGACTAAATCCGGAAGGGCAGCATTATAGCTGGTGTGCCGCTTTTGTATATTGGTGTTTTCAGCAATCGGTAAACGAATTGAACTTGCCTAAGAATCCGCTGGTAAAAACAGCAGGTTGTTTGGAACACTGGCGCAGGGCAACCTGTGCAAAAATAACGAAGCAGGCTGCGCTGAAGGATCCTTCTTTAGTAAAACCCGGTTTTGTTTTTATCATTGACCATGGGCATGGAGCCGGACATACCGGGTTGGTGGAGAGTTCCCAGGGAGGCTTGCTTACTACAATAGAAGGAAATACAAACCAGCAATTAAGTTCTAATGGCTATGGGGTGTTCAGGCTAAATCGCAGAAAAATTGTTGATATAACAAAAGGGTTTTTAGATTATAGCATGACGTAGTTTCATTTGCCGGGCCAATTTACATCAGACGCTTGAGAGCATGGCTGTGTTACTTTCACAGACACGGCCAAAGAGAAATTTTTTAAAAGCAACCGGGTCGTTACCCTTGTGAATCGTGACCCCATGAGAGCGTATTTTTATTTTTAAATTAGTAAGGCTTTATTACCTGCTCTGTGTTCGCCCCCAATACATTTTTGCGAAAGCCGAATTCTAATTGTTGCCTGGTTACCGGAATATCGCCTGGGAAATAAGGAAAGTAATGAGGAGAATTTTCAATAACAGTCGGGCTTACAGCATTAATGCGAATACCGTTTTCCAATTCAAATGCAGCAGCACGTACAAATCCTTCAACAGCACCGTTGGCTGCCGAAGCATTGGCGAAGTTACTTTGCGGATCATGGGTTAAAGCCCATGTAATTAATGTGAAGGAACCTTTTGCATTAATATAGTGTTCTTGTCGATACGATTGTTCCAGGGATCTACATAAGTGGGCCCGGCCGTTGAGATCAACGCATCAAAAGGACCAACCTGCTTAAACATATTTTCAATAGATCCGGTTGAAGTAATGTCTGCCTGAATGTCTTCATTTTTTGTAGCCACTCTGAAGATTTCGTGTTCTTTTTGAAATGAATTTACTAAGTGCTTTCCCATTGTTCCTGTTGCACCAACGATAATAATTTTCATGTGTACGTTTAATTGTGAATATTTTATTGGTGCAAAATTATTTGGGATAGCAGCCTCACTTGCTGGACTAAAATGTAGTTAAATGGTACTTATGTGAAATTGTTTCTAAAGATGTATTGTGAATATACGGCGTTGTAAAAAAATTAAATAGCAATACAATGAACTTCGACATAATACTGAGGAATTATTTGTTTGAATTGGTGCAAAGAAGTTGAAATCCGGGGAAGAATTAAAAATCCGGTTTTTTTATAATCGCTGTTCTGTCTATCACTATCGAATGCCCACAAATTCTATCCTAGTTGAAATGAAGTTGGTTGAATAATTTATGCCGATTGCCTTATTTGTTGGAGCGAAGCCGCTTATTTGTTTGGGTGGCTGATCTTGAAATCATTACCTGTATTTAAGCTGCTGTTGGCGATAGTTTTTTGTTTTCATAATTTCAATTTCTATTCTTTTATTAATATCAATTTTGGCCCCTGTAAAAGAAAATATCATTGTCTTGTATTCCCTGGCATATTGATTTGCAATAGAATCAGCCAAAACAGAAGTCCTGAAAAAAGGACTGGTTTCTTTCATTTCATTATCCCTCTCCCGGGAAGCCTTCACCCTGATAAGGTTTATATATTGCTGGTCGGGTTTAAACCAATCGACATAGTCTGCATTGAAAGAAACGGCTTTAATTCCCAATTTTGTATAATAGTTTATTGCTCCAGCCTGTCCATAATTATCGCAAAGTACAAGAGTGTGTTCTTCATTGGGCATCTTTAAATAAATAGAATCTACTTTTTGCGCTAACTCTTTCCACCCAAGCATATCTGCAAAATCCTGTGGTAAAGAATGGTTCTTACCATCTTCCCAACGAAGTAATCCAAGGATTTTGTAGGCTTTTTCATTTTCAATAACGTATGCAGGATTTTTATTTGAAAAAAATGTGTTGAACAAAATAAAATAAAATGAAACTGGAATAGCTATGGCAATTGGTCGTAGATGTTTTTTCCAACCTGTTTTTAAAATATTACCAAGGAAAACTGAACCAAAAGAAATGTAAATGGGATACAATCCCAAAGCGTAGTAACCTTTAGCTTTTAGATAAACAAAAACCACGAGTGTGAAAATTATTGTCCAAAAGAAGAGCCTGTATTTTTTAAATGGTTTGTAAAAAATAAATGCATATAGCGATGCCATAATTACTGGCAAGGAGCCGATAAAATAGAAAAGTTGTTCTTTTAAAAAGTCCCACCTCCTAACATATACCAATTGTGTAGTTGCCAATTCTTTGAGATGGTGAAATACAGGAAAGCCATTGTTGTATTGCCACAAAAGGTTGGGTGAAATGAGCAAAAATCCAACCAAAATTGCAGCATACAATTTTCTTTTTGTAAATATTTTACGTTGTTCACTCAGTAAAATGGCCGGGAAAAGTCCAATGAGTAAAAAAACAATATCGTACTTATTTAAAAAACCAATAGCAAAGACAAGGCTACCGATGAGCAAATATTTATCTTTTCCTGAAAGGATGTATTTGATGAAGATAAAATATAAAGTTGTCCAGCATAAAACGTCTAATGACGTGGGTTGAAATAGAAAATTTAATCTTAAAAGGGCTGAAAACAAAACACAGGTTGCTCCTAATATTAATGCAAATAGATTTCCTTTTAATGCTTCAATGGCTTTCCAAACCACTACAATGGTTAAGGCACCAAATAAAGCAGGGAAAAACTTAACCAACCATTCCGAATTGCCAAGAAATTTTATGATATAGGAAATCCAGGAAGTAACGGGCGGAACTGATTGATATCCCCAGGCTAAATGATTTGCCTGGTCAAGGTGTAAGTATTCATCTCTATGTAAGTCATACGTAACATTTAAAAAAAAGTACTGCAACAAAAACTTTAAGAGAATGAAGTCGGCTAAGATTATTGTCTTTTTTGTCATTGCGTACAGTCTTCTAAAATTATCGAAAAGGAGTAAGCATTGTAATTACTATGAGGATCATCAGGTAGTTTAACAAGACTTAAGTGAAATTGTGATTTGCTCTTTAAAAACGCTGATAATGTAGTAATAAGATTTGCAATAAATTTATTTTTATTGTAAGACCCTATCACCAATTTTAGAATTTAACCCTTTGTAAAAAACAAGTTTATAGGTGTTGGCGGAGTTAGCCCTGAATTTGATTCGGATATCTTCATCTTTTACAAAAAAAGAATTTTCTTTATCTGCAACAATTTCAATCTTTGGCTCGTTTTGGATTTGTGCATACAGCCGGTCGTCTGTCCTGGTTATTTTGATATGGTAGTCAGCGTTGATCTCGTAGTTTCCCACATAGTTTTTTAATGCCTCCGCACTTAACTTTATCTCCTCAAAAAAATGAAAAGGCTTATCATAAAGAATTGCCAGAACAGCGGCACCAATCGACTCTATCTCACGGTTATAAATATTGTTTAGCAGTATCACGCAAACATCATCTTCGGTTATCCGGCCAAAATAGCTGGTAAACCCCTCAATATTTCCGCCATGAGATATCACCCGTTTTTGGTATAGTGTATCAATCCAGCAGCCCAATCCGTAACCTTCTAAAAAAGGCGTATAGGCTTTGGCTAAACTTTCTCTACTAAGTACTTTGTGGTTTAGTAATCCTTTATGCCATAGATACAGGTCATTTGCGGTACTGTATAACGACCCGGCCGAATAAGTAGCGGTTGAATCCCAGGGCTTCGAGGATATGCTCTCTGTCCTGGAAAACCTGGTGTAACCAAGGGACTTTTGCCTGCTTTTTAACCCGGTGAAATCAAAACCACTATGCGTCATTTTTAACGGGTTCAAAATATAGTCCCTTACCATCTGCTCATAAGATTTACCGCTTACTTTTTCAATAATCAGGCCTAAGAGTACATAACCCGAATTGCAGTAAGCGTATTGTGTACCTGGATCAAAATAAAGTGGCTTATCTATAAAAAAGGAAAGCAGCTTTTCTTTACTGATTGGGATTTGCTTATTTTCTTTCATAAATAAAGGGGCCCGGAATATCTCCGAAAGGCCGGAAGTATGCGTGAGTAAATTTTTAATATTATTTCATCACATCTTTTAAGAGTTGGGAAGTATTTACTAATCTTATCGTCAAGCGATAATTTTTGTTGTTCGGCTAATTTTAAAACCACCGCAGCAGTGAATTGTTTGGTCATTGAGCCAACCTGAAAAATTGTATTGGGAGTATTTTCTATTTTATTTTGGATGTCCTGGTAGCCATAGGCTTTTTCAAAAACTATTTTTCCGCTTTTACTCACCAAAACTGTCCCATTGAATCGTTTTAAACTAACCGCCTTGTTAATAAGGCTATCAATCTTTGTTGCGTATTGCTGGGCTTTTACTTGAAAGATTGAACAGAATAGTGTTACACCTACAATGATTATTCTTTTCATTTATTTTTAGTTGATGTAATGAATTTATTTTTGTTTCAAATGTCTATGTTACGGCCGAAGTCTTTTTAGTTCCATATTTTCTGTATAAATTCTATTGTTAGATGTTCATGATTATTTATTTTTTCTCTTGAAGTCCTTTCAGTTTTTTTCTGGTTTCCGGTATTTCTTTATTTGCTAATGCTTGTTTATAACATTTTATAGCATTTGCTGTATCACCTGTTTCATTGTATAAGTCACCGAGAGAATCAAAAGCATTTGCACTTTCAGGATAATTTGAAACATTCATTTTGAACAAATATTTAGCCTTTGTAAACTGTTTCGTATTTAAAGCGTGGTAAGCAAGACCATTAACGAAGTCTTCTGCTGGCTTAACGGAGTACCCTAGCTGTTTAGCTACATTTTTATAGTGAGCCTCTAGTAAAGTATCTAACCTTATGTTTTCATTATCTAAATAACGGGCATAAAGATCAA
>JBDTOV010000192.1:0-10453 GCA_039933035.1 Ginsengibacter sp.
AAATACCTTTCATGGTATCTTCAAACACCAGGGTTCTTGAGTTTTCACCTTGTATGAACGGATCGCCAAAACTTGCTACGTCAACCCCAATCAATTTAAGTTTGGTGCTCATGTCATAGCCGGTAAAGAGACCGCCCCCGGCCCCTAAAGGGGAGGTCTGGAACGACTCTGTGTTATTATGAACAGCTCTTGAAATTGAAGGTTCTAAAGTCCCTCCGTGGGAGGGATTTAGGGAGGACAGGTTTTTCGCCACCACATCGGCCATTTCATAACCTGGCGCTACCAGGCCGTAGATCATCCCTTTGTGCAAAGCACATTCGCCAATTGCATATATGTAGGGATCATTTGTTTGTAATAAATCATTTACCACTATGCCACCTCTTGGGCCGGTTTCAATACCGCATTGTTTCGCCAACTCATCCCGTGGTTTTATTCCGGCAGATATTACCAACATATCGACCTGTATAGTTGTATCATCTGAAAAGCGCATACCAGTGATGGTGGAGTTGCCCAATATTTCGCTGGTGTTTTTATTGGTATGGATCGTAAGGCCTAATGCTTCTAGTTTACTTCTCAATATACCGGAGCCTGCCTCATCTATCTGGCGGGGCATCAGCCGGGGAGCAAACTCAATTACCTGTGTATTGGTAATACCAAGATCGATCATCGCTTTGGCAGCTTCGAGACCTAACAATCCACCGCCAATCACGGCGCCTGTCCTGGCTTTGCCTGCATGACTTTTCATCATCTCCAGGTCTTCAATAGTGCGATAGATAAATACTCCCTGTTTTTCCACGCCGGGAATGGGTGGTACAAAGGCTGCGGAGCCCGTAGCCAAAATGAGATAGTCGTATGATTCGGTAATACCTAAATGAGAATGTACTTGTTTGGAAGAGCGGTCGATGCGCTGAATGGGATCGCCGAGATGAAGTGTGATATTGTTTTCGTGGTACCAGTCCTGGCTGGCGAGTGTAAGATCATCTGCAGATTTACCGGCAAAATATTCACTTAAATGAACGCGGTCGTATGCCGGACGTGTTTCCTCACCGAATACAACCAATTCCGGCGGATTGCCTGCTGTGCGGGATAGGATTTTTTCGCAGAATTTGTATCCTACCATCCCGTTCCCGATTATAACTATTTTCATGGTGCTTTATTTATTAGTTAACTAACAAAAAAGCAAGCAAAACGTCGTATTACTATTTATTCTATATAATAATTAAATACTTTTCAACCGGCCATTTCCACATTTAATTATTATTTATATCATAAAAATAGGGATTATTTTTAGCATTTTGACTATATTTGGAAATATATTTAACATTTTTTAAATTATAATATGAAAACTCCTTTTTTATCTTTAGTAGGCGCCGGTCCAGGCGACCCGGATCTCATTACATTAAAGGCAATTAAAACCCTTGCCTCTGCAGATGCTATTTTATATGATGCGTTAGCAAATGAAGAACTGCTCAAATACGCACAAGCCGGAACTATTAAAAAGTTTGTAGGAAAACGTTATGGCTGTCATGCTTTATCCCAGCAGGAGATCAATACGTTAATACTTGAATACGCATGTTCGCATGGCCATGTGGTAAGATTGAAAGGTGGAGATCCTTTTGTATTTGGCCGTGCCCAGGAAGAAATTGAAGTAGCAAGAAATGCAGGCATACCGGTGCAGGTTATACCGGGTATATCGAGTGCAATTGCCGTTCCGGCAAGTCAAATGATACCACTTACTTGCCGTGGCGTCAATGAAAGTTTTTGGGTAACAACAGGCACCACTCAAAATGGTGAAGTATCGGCAGACATAAAGCTTGCGGCGCAATCCTCTGCTACAGTGATCGTGCTAATGGCGATGAGTAAACTGGAAGCGATCATGGATATTTTTACAGCTTATGGAAAAGCTGAAACACCGGTAGCTATTATACAGGATGGCACAACAGCCAAAGAAAAGATGGTGCTTGGCAAAGTGAAAGACATTTTCTTTCAGGCAGACTATGCCGGAATATCTAATCCTGCTATTATTATTATTGGAGAGGTTGTGAATCTTCACCCTTCTCTCATTAAGGAAAAAGTTCGTGAACAAATGAAGCCAGTATTGAAAAGAGATTAAAGTTTTCATCCCGGCATTCTTCTATATTGTGCCTTCGGATTTAACGACCGCTCGATACATCAGCGTCTCCATCACCTTTTCAATCTACAGAATTTCCAGCATTCATCTACTAAACCGGCTTTGTGTCGTTACATTCGCTTTATGAAAAAGGGTAAGACAAATTGCAACTATAAGAATTGTTTTTTATGCAGGTTTTGCCTGCCGGAATGGATACCCGCTATTGAGGCCAATAAAAAAACTTTCCACTACAAAAAAGGGGATCTTATATTCAAAGAAGGGGAAGATGTAAAGGGAATTTATTTTGTTTACAGCGGCACAGTTAAGATTCATAAAAAATGGGGAAAAGAAAAAGAGCTGATCCTACGTTTTGCAAAGGGTGGAGATATTATCGGCCACCGCGGGTTGGGCCTGGAATTGCTATATCCTATCTCCGGTACGGCGCTTGAGGCAACAACGGTTTGTTTTATTGATATGCAGTTTTTTAAAACAACTATTATTGTCAATAATGAGTTCACGACACAATTATTAATGTTTTACGCGGAAGAGCTGCAACGTTCTGAAAGAAAAATGAGCAACCTCGCCCACATGCAGGTAAGAGGGCGAATCGCATTTTCGTTGCTGGCATTAAACAGTAAATTCGGTAAGGATACTGATGGATCTATCAATGTATTGCTGAGCCGCCAGGACCTTGCTTCTTATGCCGGCACCACGTATGAAACGGTGTTCAGGATATTAAACGATTTTGTGCAGGACGAACTCATACAAATAGCTGGTAAAAATATTATCCTTATCAATGAAGAGGCATTAACAACACTTACCAGGGACGTTGATGTGTAGTATAATTGAACATTTCCAATTGCATTTGAAGCCAGCAACTTACTTATAAAAGTGGATGCTTTATAAAATGGATCTAAACTTTCGGACTTCGATCAATAAGATAAGAAATTAACAATCCTCTAAAAATCATCAGCCATTTATTTCTTGAAATTCCTGGCGGTGATTCATCTCCCTCATTGAATTTATAGTAGAGAGTCTCGTAAAAAAGGAACTACAAAGGCTCCCATGTTTTCTTTTTAATTTTGTATTACAAGTGGCTGTATGAAAAAAATAACCGGCAAGCATTTATTCTTTATATTATTAATAACCTGTAATTACCAACTGTTTGCACAGAATTTCACCGCAAAATACCTGGGTATCGAGCAGGGCCTATCCAACAATTCTGTCCAGTCTATTTACCAGGATTATAATGGCTTTATGTGGGTTGGAACATACGATGGTTTGAATAGGTATGACGGCTACAGTTTTAAAGTGATCCGCAATGTGATTGGGGATAGCACTTCTCTCTCAAGCAATTCCATTTTTACAATGGAAGGGGACATTCAGCACAACATCTGGGTGGGCGGCCTGAAAGGCATCAATATATTCGACCCGGTTACGGCAAACTTCTCCAAAGTAAAATACAGGGAGCTTAACAAAAACAAAGAAGAATATCTTGTGGACAATATCCACATGATTAAGGCGGTGAAGGATGGCCACATGTTTGCAGCAACACAGCATCGCGGGATAATTGTATTTGAAAAAGACTCCACAACAGGACGACAGGTACCAATAATTAACGGACAGAATGAGGAAGCTAATTATGATGTAACAGCCATTGAAATTGATGAGCAGCGGCAATGCCTGTGGGTTTTTATTCAGCAATACGGGTTGTATATATATGATTTGAAAAAACAACGGTTACAAATTGTTTCTGATTATTTTACCCAGGGTAATTGCCTGCAACTAAACAAGCAGGGCAATGTTTGGCTTGGTAGCGACAACGGGCTTTTTGAGTATAATGTATCAACGAAAAACCTCTCTGGCAATCTTATGCCCTTAAAAAGTAAGATCGTTAATCTTTGCAAGGACAGGCAGGATGCATTATGGATTGCATCGGACGGCGAAGGAGCATGGACCTTAACGCCAGGCGCCGATAAAGCGGCGCCGCTTACTTCAGCTACTGGTAAATCAATAACGGGCAGCAATGCCGTTTTTTATATTTATGAGGATTTCGATGGAAGGAAGTGGATCGGAACACTGCGGGGAGGGATTAGCATGGTTGAATCAAAACGCAGTCCTTTTCAAATCATTACATATAACCCTGCTGAAAAAAACAATGCTGTAGACAATTTCATTTTATCTTTTTGTGAGGACGAAAATAATAATGTTTGGATAGGAACAGACGGTGCAGGACTGAGATATTGGGATAGGAAAAAAAATACGCTTTCTGAATACCGCCACAACCCTGCTGATAAAAATTCTATCAGCAGCAATTTTATAACAAGCATAATTAAGGATGCTAAAAACGATATATGGGTTTCTACATGGCTAGGCGGTGTAGGCAGGCTGAAAAAAAATTCTCAATCATTTGAAAACTTTACCTGTTTTAATCCAACAACCAGGGAGGTAGAAAACAAAGTGTGGAGGATGTTTGAGGATACAAAAAAAAATATATGGGCCAGCACCACAAATGATGGTAGCTTATATCTCTTTGACAGGAAGGCTAACGAATTTCAAATCTTTGACGCGTCTATTAAAAACCTTCAAAGTATTGCCGAAGACAACGAAGGGAATTTTTGGGGCGGCAATTATACCTCCCTTATCAAAATCGATCGTTCAGAAAAAAAACATCAAACCTATCCAATTGGTTACCCGGTGCGGTGTATTCATGAAGATGCAAACAAAAATTTCTGGGTGGGAACGCAGGATGGAGGCCTTTTACTTTTTTCCCGAACTACGGGAACCTTTGAACGGTTTACTACAACTGATGGCTTGCCAGGCAATACTATTTTAAGAATGCTGGAAGATAAGAAGGGTAATTTATGGCTAAGTACATATAACGGGCTTTCTAAATTTAGTCCGAAGCGAAAGGCGCTGAGAAATTTCTCTCAATCAGATGGACTGCAAAGCAATCAATTTAGTTTTAATGCGGCATTGGCGTTACAATCAGGGGAATTTATGTTTGGCGGCATCAGGGGGTTCAACATTTTTTACCCGGACAGCGTTGGCACCCAGGCGGATCTGCCGCGTGTTTTTCTAAATGGACTTCGCATTAATAACAACCAGGTGGAGGCGGATAATAAATACATAACTGAACGCACACTCGAGAAAATAAATAAAATAACGCTTCCCTATGATGAGGCCGTATTATCCATTGATTTCCTTGCATTGGATTATAGTGGTGCAGATAAAATTAAGTATGCGTATTACCTGGATAACTGGGACAAGGGATGGAACTATGTAAATAATATCAGGACTGCCAATTATTCAAGATTACAAGAGGGAAGTTATTTTTTTAAAATCAAAATAACAAACGCCGATGGTAAGTGGAGCAGTGATACCACGCTTCTGCATATCATCGTATTACCTCCCTGGTACAGATCGTGGTGGGCTTATCTTTTATATATAATTTTATTTAGCGGAGCGATATATTTCTATGTGCGTTATACAAGACGCCAGGACAGATTGAAATATGAGATAAGGCTGGCGCACCTCGAAAATGAAAAGGATAAAGAAATAACCGAAAAAAAACTTTCATTTTTCACTAATATTTCTCATGAGTTTCGCACGCCGCTTACCTTAATAATAAATCCCTTAAAAGAAAGCATAAGCAACGACAGTGGCAAGCAGGGCAATTTCAACCTGAACACAGCATATCGGAATGCAAGGCGGTTGCTAAGCCTGGTCGATCAATTATTGCTATTTAGAAAAGCGGGTAGCGGAGAAGATATTCTCAAAATATCAAGGGTTAATATTATTGACCTTTGCAATGAAGTATACCAATGTTTTATTCAGCAGGCAAAAACAAAACAGATTGAATACAAAATTCAACTTCCCCCGGAACCCGTAGAAATTTACGCCGACCATGAAAAAATAGAAATTGCTCTTTTTAACCTGCTTTCAAATGCATTTAAGTTTACTTCTGATAAAGGCATCATTCTATTTGAAGTGACGGACAATGCCGAAGACGTGATCATCAGCGTGAAGGATAATGGCTGTGGAATCGAAGAAGAAGAAACAAAAAAAATATACGAAAAATTTCAGCAGGGCACTATACCCGGCGCAGTGCAAAAAACAGGTTTTGGCATTGGCCTTTACCTGGTTAAACATTTTGTAGACATTCATAAGGGCAGTGTAAAGTGCGAAAGCGTAGTGAACAGCGGAACAACCTTTACGATTACGCTGAAAAAAGGTAACGCACATTTGCCGTTCAATTACCAGGTAGAGGATACCGGCAAAAAGTATAATATTCTTGCGGAACTTTCCGGGGAGCAGGAAGACCAGCCACCCAAACAGGATTTAAATATCATCAAACAATCAGGCAAAAAAGCCGAAGAAGTTGTTACAGGAAGAAAATCAATCTTACTGATTGATGACAGCGCCGAAATCATTAAATACCTCCACCACATTTTCGAACAAAATTACCTTCTTTACGAGGCCGACAATGGAATCGAAGGCTTACGGCTTGCCGAACTTCATTTACCCGACTTGATAATAAGCGATATAAATATGGAAGGTTTGGACGGAGTTGAGTTATGCCACCGGGTAAAAAAATCAGAGGCATTGGGGCATATACCAGTCATCTTACTCACATCCGCCACTTCTGTTGATATAAAGCTGAGGGGAATTGAAGAAGGCGCCGATGACTATATTACCAAACCATTTGACAAAGAAATTTTACTCGCAAGAGTGGAATCAATTTTAAGAGACAGAAAAGTATTGCAAAAATATTTTTTTGATAATATCACGCTTAAAAAAACGACTGTAAAAGTACCCGCGGAATTCCAGGAGTTTTTGCAAAAATGTATCACTGTAGTTGAAGATAATATCGATACAGAAGACTTCACCATTAAGAAATTTTCCAAAGCCATGGGCATGAGCCATTCAGGATTGTATCAAAAGATAAAGTCTATTTCGGGGCAATCATTAAATGCTTTTATAAGGTCCATCAGGTTAAGAAGGGCTGCTGTGCTGATGCTGACAGAAGGCATGAATATTAACCAGGCAGCTTTCCAGGTTGGTATAAATGATGTCAGGTATTTCAGGGAACAGTTCGTAAAACTCTTCGGTATGACACCCTCCGATTATATAAAAAAATACCGTCACTCTTTCAATCGCGACTTTAATATTATAAGAGAAGAATAACGTGCGGTTTTTATAACTTCCCCGGTTACAACGGTTGTTATTTGTGATTTTACCTCCTTTCTTTTGGCGATTTACCCCCCTTTTTCGCTTATGAGGATACGTAGATTGCGTGCAGTAATCTCAGAACATGCTTGTTATTTTTAATGGTTACCATTAGAACATCGTTCTTTCACCTTAGCATCCCTGGTTCTTTTGCGTGAAAAAAAATTCAGGTTTATTGCAAAGAACATAATGGGGGATCTCATCATTAACCATTAATAAAAATCGTAGTCGTTGAAAAGAAATTTGCAGATAAAATTTTCCCCGAAATTGATCACGGTACTATTGGGTTTGTCCTTCCTGCTAAAAGGCTGTTCAGGGCAGCCTGTCGAGCAAAGCGATATAGCTAAGAAACCAGTTCAGATCAATATTGACGCAGCGAAATCCTATCAAACCATAGACAACTTTGGAGCTTCAGATGCGTGGTCGTGCCAGTTCGTAGGCAACTGGCCCGATCACAAAAAAAATCGCATTGCCGATCTACTGTTCAGCACAGATACAACTGCGAACGGTAGTCCAAAAGGTATAGGCCTCTCTCTTTGGCGATTCAATATAGGTGCGGGAAGTACCGAACAGGCCGGGGCCAGCGGTATAAACGATGAATGGCGCCGGGCTCCATCTTTTCTTCAGCAAAATGGGAATTATAACTGGGCTAACCAGTCAGGCCAACAATGGTTTTTAACGGCAGCACAACAACGTGGTGTCAAACAGTTTCTTGGATTTTTCAATAGCCCCCCGGTTCAATACACGATCAATTCTAAAGCGTACGCAACTGCCGGACGAAGCAATTTAGATAGCACACGTTATAGGATATTCGCAAATTTTACAAAAGATGTGATTGAGGGAGTGAAGAGCAAGACCGGGATAAGTTTTGATTATATAAGTCCGTTCAATGAACCGCAGTGGGACTGGAGCGATGGAGGGCAGGAAGGAACCCCATACAGCAATAAAGAAATAGCTGCGATCACAAAAACATTGGACAGTACTTTTTCATCCAACCAAATCCAAACAAAAATATCTGTGGCTGAAGCAGGTCACATTAAGTACCTGCTTGCAGATGAAGACAAGCCGGGAAGAGGGAACCAGGCGGATGCTTTTTTCAATGTATCATCTCCGGATTATATTGGCAACTTACTTCACGTTAAGCATGCAGTTGCATATCACAGCTACTTCAGTACGTCACCCATTTTGAAAGCAGCTCAAATCAGGCAACAAGTTGCAACCCGGATTGCTTCCATCCAGGATTTGTCGTTATGGCAATCGGAGTATTGCGTGCTTGGAGATAATGACGGAGAAATAAAAGGTGAAGGACGGGACCTCGGCATGGCCGCTGCTTTGTACATAGCACGCACTATTCACACAGACCTCGCAATCAGTAATGCCGCCGCATGGCAATGGTGGTTAGCTATATCACCTTACGATTATAAAGATGGACTCATATATATTGATAAAAATAAGACCGATGGAAATTTTTACGAGAGTAAGATGCTTTGGGCATTAGGCAATTTTAGCAGGTTTGTACGTCCCGGTATGAAAAGGATTGCCGCTGAGGTTGCCGGAAATGAAAATGGAAATTATTTTGTATCTGCCTATAAAGATGAACAAGCTAAAAAGCTGGTGGTTGTTCTGATAAACCCAACAAATTCACCACAAAATTTTGAATTTACCCCGCAGTCAAAAGAGTTGTTTAATAAGCGTGGTAAACTTGACATCTTTACAACCAGTGACACAAAAAACCTGGAGAAAACGACGCTTTTTTCTGACATTATACCAGTGCCGGCTAAGAGTGTAACAACGTTTGTAATAGATAATGAATGATCTCAAGCATAGCAATCGTTCGGGGGCAATTTCTATTGCCCCTTCTTATTCCTGATACGCTCCCGCTTTATATCCAATATACCGCAAACAACAAAAATTCGACGCCTGACTAACATTAATGCATGACCCTAAAAATTAAGTATGGAAAAGAAAATCATTAGCAAGACTTTTCAAACATTAGTATTTTGTATTTGTATTTCACTTGTTTTTTCAATACCTGCCGCTGCTCAAAAGCATACGTTTAATTATAACGATACCGCATTCCTGCTTGATGGAAAACCTTTCCTGATGATATCGGGTGAAATTCATTACCCCCGTGTTCCGAAGGAAGCATGGCGCCACAGAATGCGGATGGCGAAAGCTATGGGAATTAATACGATTGGCACTTACGTATTTTGGAACGTACACGAACCGCAGAAAGGCAAATATGATTTTTCCGGCAACAACGATATTGCCGCGTTTGTAAAAATAGCACAGGAGGAAGGCTTGTGGGTAGTGCTTCGGCCAAGCCCCTATGTATGTGCGGAATGGGAATTTGGAGGTTACCCGTACTGGCTACAAAAAGAAGAGGGTTTGATCGTGCGCAGTAAGGAACCGAAGTATTTAAAAGCTTACGAAAACTATATTAACCAGGTGGGAAAACAATTAGCTCCCTTGCTCGTAACCAATGGTGGCAATATTATTTTAGTACAGGTGGAGAATGAATACGGTTCTTATGCAAGTGACAGGGAGTATATGGACATTAACCGCAAGATGTTTGTGAATGCAGGGTTCAATGGTATATTGTATACCTGCGACCCGTCTAAAGATGTTGATAAGGGCTCTTTACCTGGTTTGTTTCCGGCAGTAAACGGTGTGGATAATCCGGCGCAGATGAAATCAATGGTAAAAAAATACAACAATAACAAAGGCCCTTTTTACATAGCAGAATGGTACCCGGCATGGTTCGACTGGTGGGGCGAAAAACATCACACAGTTGCGCCTGAAGGATATGCAACAAAACTGGATGCGATACTTGGGGCAGGCATTTCCATCAACATGTATATGTTTCATGGTGGCACTACACGGGGGTTTATGAATGGCGCCAATTGTTATGATACCGGCTACTTTGAACCCCAGGTAAGTAGTTACGATTATGACGCCCCACTCGATGAAGCGGGTAATGCGACTGAAAAATTTATGCGCTTCAGGCAGGTCATAGAAAAACATCTTCCCCAGGGTAAAAAACTTCCTGATGTACCTGTTGCAAAAAAAACAATCACAATTCCGTCTATAACATTCCAGCAAAGTACAAGCATT
>JBDTOV010000193.1:0-10425 GCA_039933035.1 Ginsengibacter sp.
TTGGAATGATTACTCCGGAAGAGGAAACTATTTTAGCACAGAAAATTAAAATGGGCGATCAGAGAGCTTTAGAGCGACTCACTACAGCCAACCTACGTTTCGTAGTTTCAGTTGCAAAACAGTACCAGCACCAGGGTTTATCATTAAGTGATCTTATTAACGAGGGCAACCTCGGATTAATTAAAGCGGCACAACGCTTTGATGAAACTAAAGGTTTCAAATTTATTTCATACGCCGTATGGTGGATTCGCCAGTCCATTTTACAAGCGTTGGCAGAGCAGGGCAGATTAGTCCGCCTGCCTCAAAACAAAATTGGCACCTATAATAAAGCTAATAAAGCCTATATGGCTTTTGAACAGGAACATGAAAGAGAGCCTTCCACCGAAGAGTTGTCCGATATTCTTGAAATGAGCGTAACGGAGATCAATAATATCTTTCAAAGCAATACCCGGCATACTTCACTGGATGCCCCGGTGCATGAAGCGGAAGATGTTGCTATGGGCGATCTTTTAAAAGGTGGCGGAGAAACTGATGAAGATGTAATGCACGATTCATTAAAAAATGAAATACGCCGTGTATTAAAATCATTGAGTCCACGTGAAGCTGAAATCGTTAATGCATATTTTGGCCTGGACGGCGAAAATGGGGTAACCATTGAGCAAATAGGACAAAAATATGATTTAACAAAGGAACGCATTCGCCAGATAAAGGAAAGAGCCATCAAGCGTCTTCAAAAGGCACGATACAGCAGCGCACTCAAAGCCTATTTAGGATAATAAAATGGATTGTTTTATATGCCGCTCTTTGGAGCGGTTTTTTTTTGCCAAATCTGCCTGGAATGCAGGTAGGGAATATCACCCTGTACTAAGGGCTCCAACACATGGTTTACAACCCATCCCGCGTCATTGCAAAAACAAGCAGTGGGTTTTACTGTTTTCAATAATTTTGTACTTATGAAATTGACGATCCTGGCAGTTTGCGCGCTATGTTTATTTTCCTGTGAAAAGAATATTCATTTTACGCTAAAAGTTGTGCCCGAGGTACTTGTGGTAGATGCCAGTATTGAAAGTGGCCAGCCGCCCGTTGTTTTCCTTTCAAAAAGCTTCGACTATTTTAGCAAAATTTCTCCAGGGTCTTTGGATACTTCCTTCGTACACCATGCGGATGTTTTCATTTCGAATGGAACCCAAACGCAACAATTAAAGGAGTATATTACTTCTTCGGGAGGCTTCAATGTGTATTTTTACTCCATAGATACGGCTAATCTTCCTGCTTCATTTTCGGGCAATTTTAATACCGGCTATACGGTACAGGTGGCGACTGCCGGAAAAGAATATACTGCTATTACAAAGATTCCTGCACTGTCAAAGAAAATTGATTCGCTTTGGTGGCAGCCGGCACCCTTTTCAACCGATACATCAGAAGTAGTGGTTATGGTACGGGCTACAGATCCCGCGGGCCTCGGTAATTATATCAGGTATTATACAAAAACAAATAGTGGATCTTTCCTTCCCGGATCGCAATCGGTCTTTGACGACCAACTTATCGATGGTACTACCTATGATCTCAAATTAGATCCCGGTATTGACCGTAACAATCCTGTCGCCTTTGATAAAAACTTTTTTCACAGGGGAGATACGGTAACCTTAAAACTGAGCAATATAGATCGGACCACCTACCAGTTCTGGCTTACCATGGAATTTGCTTACCAGAGTATAGGAAACCCGTTTGCTTCGCCCAATAAGGTGTTGGGAAATATTTCCAATGGCGCCCTTGGAGCCTTTTGCGGTTACGCCGCTACCACGCGAACGCTTATTATTCCGAAATAGACTTTATGATTTCTATATAAAAAGAGGGAATGTTTTCAATGGCAAAAAGTTTAGTTTTGCCATTCTATTTAAAAATATATGGATACTATTAACGAACACGTTCAATGCCTGATTATTGGTTCAGGACCGGCGGGCTATACAGCAGCCATTTATGCAGCAAGAGCCAATCTCAGTCCCGTTTTATACCAGGGTATTCAGCCAGGCGGCCAGTTAACCATAACGACTGAAGTAGAAAATTATCCCGGATACCCGGATGGTGTACAGGGGCCTGATATGATGGTCGATTTTGAAAAACAGGCTAAACGAATGGGTACGGATGTACGTTATGGTCTGGCTACGGAAGTGGATTTTTCCGCCTGCCCTTTAAAAGTCCAGGTTGATGAAGAAAAGTGGATAGAAGCCGATACAGTTATTTTGTCAACAGGCGCCAGCGCCCAATGGTTAGGACTTGAGAGTGAGCATCGATTGAATGGATATGGCGTAAGCGCCTGTGCAGTATGTGATGGCTTTTTCTTTAAAGGAAAGGAGGTATGTATAATAGGCGGCGGCGACACAGCTGCCGAGGAGGCTTTATACCTGAGCAAAATATGCAGCATGGTGCATATGTTTGTACGCCGCGATGAATTGAGGGCCAGTAAAATCATGCAACAAAGAGTGTTGAATACTAACAATATTAAAGTGTACTGGAACACTGAAGTAGAAGAAATACTGGGAGATGATAAAGTAACCGGTGTGCGTATTAAAAATAATAAAACAAGCGAAACACAAGTAATACCGGTAAGTGCTTATTTTGTGGCTATTGGTCATAAACCCAACTCCGATATATTTAAGGGGTGGCTGGATATGGACGAGAGTGGTTATATTAAAACGATTCCTGGTTCCACAAAAACAAATATCGAAGGCGTATTCGTAGCAGGAGACCTCCAGGATAAAATATACCGGCAGGCTGTTACGGCGGCCGGAAGCGGCTGTATGGCAGCCCTGGATGCCGAAAGGTATTTAAGCATGCTGGAACACCCGGTGCCATCCGATCATATTGACATTCATGCAAATGACGCGGAACAAAAATTGAATCGATAAACTCCATTTTAAAAGCTCAATCCATAACAGAATATATGATTACCGTTCACCTCAATGATCTTCGGTTCAATTCCTATCATGGAATTCACGAAACAGAGAAAATCCTGGGTAATGACTATGTTATAAACGCATCCCTGGAATTTCATGAAGAAGATCAGGTAATCACGTCAATTCATGATACCGTTAATTACGTGGATATTTATAAAATTATCCGGGAAAGAATGAATGTACCTACACCACTACTTGAAACTATTGTTATGGAAATCGGGAATACCATTCACAATGAATTTCCGCAAATCAGGTCGATTAATATTTCCTTAAAAAAATTGCATCCGCCTATTGAAGGTATCCAGGGTGCGGCGTCTGTCAACTGGCAAAAGCAGTTTTAGCACGAAATGCCGGATTTGAATAAAATAATATGAAGTCTCTTATCTTTCTTGTACTATCCCTGTTTTTCGGTATTTCGTATGGGCAGGATGTAAATAGTATTATAAAAGAAGCTGATCTCCAGGTAGCTTCCATGAATGATGTACCAGCCATTAATACCTACAGGGAGGCGCTGAAATTACAACCTTCCAATCTTTATGTTTTGTGCCAATGCAGTGAATTGTGCAGCAGGATTGGCGGAAGGCTACAGCATGATAAAAAGGAGCAGGCAGACTATTACGCTGCAGCCAAAACCTATGCATCAGAGGCTTTGCAGGTTAATTCTTTATCTTCTGAAGCCAATTTTGTAAATGCCCTGGTGATGGGGACAGCGGCATTGCATGGAAGCGGTAAAGAAAAAATAGATGCTGTAAAAAACATAAAAAGATATGCTGACCTTGCCATTAAATATGATGCGAAAAATTATAAGGCCTGGTATGTATTAGGCAAATGGTATTACGAAATAAGCAACTTAAATTATTTTGAACGTACGGCTGTGAAAATTTTTTACGGGCCACTCCCGCCGGCAAGTATTGCTGACGCCATCAGGTGTTTTGAAAAATCAAAAGCCATAAATCCGCGCTTCGTTTTAAATTATCTTTCACTGGCAAAAGCATATAAAAAAAATGATGATCAAAATACCGCGAGGCAAAACCTACAGGTGATGTTTACCTTGCCCGACAAAACACAAGATGATGCAGGACTAAAAAACGAGGGTAGGAGCCTTCTTAAAAAATGGGATTAACACCTTGTCATTATTAATTAATGGCAATTAATAATTATATCAACAAATAGAAGAACTTTCAATAAATAATATAATCTATCAACATGATTTCAAAAAAATTACTAACCGGGTTGCTTATTTTGATCTGCGCTGCTGCTTCGGCACAAACATCTGCTTATGATCCGCATGATTTATTTACACCCAATTTTTATCCTTCTTCGGTAAATGAATACCGGGCCGCCGATGGCCAACCAGGGCCCAAATACTGGACCAATAAGGCGAGTTATAAAATAGAAGCAACCCTCGATGATGTAAAAGATGAAATTACCGGTAGCGTTATCATTACCTATACCAACAAAAGCCCGGAAGCTATGCCATTTGTATGGTTGTACCTTGATCAGAATTTGTACAACCCCGATTCGCGGGGGCAGGCCAAAACGCCTGCTACCGGCAGAAGCCGGTATGGCGATGTGAATTCCAAATTTGAAGGTGGCTTCAAGATACAATCCGTAAAAATTGTAGCTTCAGCAAAGGGTAAAACGGGCGTGACAAATGTAACGGATGTAATTTCTGAAACAAGAATGCAATTGCGCCTGCCCACGCCACTTGCGGCAAACGGGGGAAGCATCCAATTTAAAATTGACTATTCTTTTGCCATACCAAAATATGGTTCAGACCGGACCGGAATTCTTGATACAAAAAACGGAAAGATTTATGCAATAGCGCAGTGGTATCCTCGGATGTGTGTATTTGACGACATCGAAGGATGGAACACATTACCTTATCTTGGAGCGGGTGAATTTTATCTTGATTATGGCGATTACGATTATACAATTACCGCACCGGCTAATGAACTTATTGTAGGATCGGGTGAATTGCAAAATCCGGGGGATGTGTTAACCGCTACACAAATAAAAAGATTGGCGCAGGCAAAACAAAGTGATAAAACAGTAATGATCCGTACCGCCGACGAAGTAACTGATCCGGCGTCCCGCCCGCAGAAAGGAAAACTTAGCTGGCATTTTACATTAAAAAATGCAAGAGACGTTTCATGGGCTGCTTCAACCGCTTTTATATGGGATGCTGCCCGGATGAATCTTCCTTCCGGAAGAAAGGCATTGGCCATGAGTGTGTATCCTGTGGAAGCTGCCGGCGATAGTGCATGGGGCAGGGCAACGGAATTTACCAAGGGTAGTATAGAAAATTATTCTAAAAGATGGTATGAGTATCCTTACAACACTGCTACCAATGTAGCCTCCAATGTTAGCGGCATGGAATATCCGGGCATTGTTTTTTGTGGTTATACAGCGAAAGGTAGGGGACTTTTTGGGGTAACGGATCATGAGTTTGGGCATACGTGGTTTCCGATGGTAGTAGGAAGCAATGAAAGAAAATATGGCTGGATGGATGAAGGCTTTAATACTTTTATCAATTCAATAGCCGACCTGGATTTCAATAATGGCGAATACAAACCACGTCCCCAGAATAAAATATTTCTATATAAATATATGTTTAATGATAAGTCAGAACCCGTGATGAGTGAGCCTGATGCTATAAAAGAAGCCAATATCGGCTTAGCCTTGTACATGAAACCCGGGTACGCACTTAGGCTTTTGCGCGATGAAATACTCGGGCCAAAAATATTTGACTATGCTTTTCAAACATATATCAAAAGGTGGGCGTACAAGCATCCGACCCCCTGGGATTTTTTCAGAACGATGGAAAATGCAGGTGGTGAAGACCTCGGCTGGTTCTGGAAAGGAATGTTTATAGACAATTATAAGCTTGACCAGGCAATTACCGGCGTAAAATATGTGCAGGGCGATTCTTCGCAGGGCGCATTGGTTACCATTGAAAATCTTGACAGAATGGCCATGCCCATTTACCTGCAATATGAAACGGTAAGTGGTAAAAAAGGAATGATTAAAATACCGGTAGAAGTATGGCAAAACGGCAATAGATGGATTGAGAAACTAAATACCATGGAAAATATTAAAACCGTTACCATTGATCCGGAACATATTTTTCCTGATATCAACTTTGATAATAATACATGGACAAGTAATTAGAAAACCGGCCGGATAAAATTATTAGCCGAAAGAATAACATAAAAGATATTCTTACATGCGTTCATTACGCACAGGTTTTGATCTTTCAAATTTTATCATTGGCATTTTTAAGCTACTTTTGCTGCCTTTTATGAAACCCATTAGCGAAATATTTACTTTAATTGAAGAACCGAAGCATGTAGTCATTACATTTCATCAAAAGCCTGATGCCGATGCAATGGGTTCCGGACTAGGTCTGTATCATTTCCTTATTCAGTTTGGGCATACCGTCACGGTAATCTCACCTACAAACTGGCCGTCCTTTTTAAACTGGATGCCGGGCGCAAAAAAAGTGGTTAATTTTGAAATACATACGGAAAAAGCGACCACTATACTAAATAAGGCAACCTGGCTTTTTTGTCTTGATTTTAATGTGTTGAACCGTACCAAAAAAATGGAGCCGGTTATTTCAGCGCTTTCCTGCACGAAAATATTGATTGATCATCACCAGCAGCCTCAGGAAGAGGCTTTTGATTTCGGAATAAGTGATACAAACAAAAGTTCCACTGCTGAAATGGTGTATGATTTTATTACGGCGAGTGGCCACGCGGATAAAATTAATTCGGCAACATCTGAATGCCTATATGCCGGGGTGATGACAGATACGGGTTCATTCAGGTTTAATTCTACGTCTGCTGATGTACACCGGATGATTGCAGATCTTAAAGACAGGGGCCTTAAACACAGCCAGATCCATGAGAATCTTTTCGATAATTTCCTGGAAGGACGGTTTCGGTTTTTTGGCAATATTTTACTCAACCGAATGGAAATTTTTTATGAATACAATACAGCCTTACTTGCAATACCCCAGGTGGATCTTATTAAATACAACGTCAAGACCGGCGATACGGAAGGTCTCGTAAATTTTCCACTTAGTATAAAAGGCATTAAGCTCGCAGCAGTTATCATAGATCGCGGAGACGAGCGGAAGAGTTCATTCAGAAGCAAAGGCGGGTTTGATGTAAACACCTTCGCCAGGAAATATTTTAACGGCGGCGGTCATTTTAATGCTGCGGGGGGGAAAAACAAGGAAAATTTAGAAGAGGTGATAGAAAAATTTAAGGCCGCAATGGAAGAAAATAAAGAACAATTAAATAGTTAACAATTAAAAAAAAATAAAACATGAAGAAATCAATCAGCCTTGCAGGGCTTGCAATATTAATTTTGACTGCAGGGTGTACAGAGCAAAAATTTAAAAAAGCCGCAGATGGTTCTGAATATAAAATAATTCATACTGATAAAAGTGTGAAGGCTGTTCCGGGGAATTTTTTGGAATTGAATATTGTGGCCAAATATAAAGACAGTGTGCTTTTCAGCACGATAGAAAACAGCGCCCCCAGGTTTATACCATTTGACACAACATCATTCCCTCCTTTTTTTAAAGAAGTGTTTGAAGGAGATAGTTTGATTATAAGACAATCAACAGATTCCATCATGAAAGCAGGGCAAGGTGCTCCATGGATGACGAAGGGCCAGTATTTATACCAAAGTTTTAAAGTGGTAAAATTATTTTCAACCAAAGAAGCTGCTGACAGCGTTGCCAAAACGTTTGAAGCCACGGCGAAGGCAAAGGCCTATAAAAAAACAATAATTGCTGTTGAAAAAGAACTTGCCGATAGCGCTGCTCTTGTAAAAGAAGATGATAAAAAAATTAATGATTATCTCACCAAAAATAATATTAAAGCAAGTAAATCACCGTGGGGAACTTATGTTGCCATTACTACTGCCGGCGCGGGCAACAATCTTACTGAAAATGATGTTGCCGTTATAAACTATACCGGTAAAACATTCCAGGACACCACATTTGATTCAAATACTGATCAGAAATTCGGTCATGTAGAACCACTTTATGTAAATATGGGTGAATTCGGGGTAATCCCTGGTTGGATTGATGGCCTTAAAATGATGCAGAAAGGAAGTAAAGGAAAAATAATTATTCCATCCATTTTAGCCTATGGCGAAAGAGGCAGGGCTCCAAAAATAGGCCCGAATGAAAACCTGGTTTTTGATATTGAAGTAACCGATGTTGTTTCAAAGGATCAATATGAAAAAGAAATGGAAGCCAAACAAAAAGCAATGCAAATGCAACAACAAATGATGCAACAGCAAATGCAGCAACAGAGGCAACAGCAGGCTCCTCCGCCACAGGGAAAATAAATTATAAGCGCATTATATTTCATAAACGCCTTGTCATAAGCAGGGCGTTTATGCTTTACCGTAAGCTTCAAAAAGCGTAACCGCTTCTTTGGCTTCTTTTACATCATGAACTCTTAGTATAGTTGCACCGTTTTGCAAAGCAATCGTGTGGAACACCGTGGTCCCGTTGAGCGAGTCTTCTACGGCTATATGAAGTGTTTTATAAATGGTTGATTTTCTTGAAATACCTGTCATTACCGGTTTCTCAAGCATGTTAAAAACCGGCAGGTCTCTGAGTAATATAAGATTATGCCGGGCCGTTTTGCCAAAACCAAAACCTGGATCTATAATAATATCTTTAATACCTGCCAGCCTGCATTCATTTATTTTATTAATGAAAAAATCAAGAACTTCCCGGGTTATATTTTCATATTGCGGATCGTGATGCATCGTTCCGGGTTCACCCTTCATGTGCATGCAGATATAAGGCACACCAAGTGACGCCACGGTAGCCAGCATATTGGCATCCATTTCGCCGGCACTGATATCATTTACAAGGGAAGCCCCGGCATTTACCGCCCCCATGGCAACTGATGCGTAATAGGTATCTATGGAGAGTATAACATTGGCTGATTTTTTTGCCAGCATTTCAATAACAGGGATCACCCGTTGCATCTCTTCTTCTTCACTAACCCGATTACTTCCCGGCCGTGTACTTTGGCCGCCAATATCCAAAATGTCCGCACCTCCGGCAATCATTTGTTCGGCCTTCAAGGCAGCATCACCTGTATTATGAACCCTGCTTGCGTTATAAAAAGAATCATCATTTATATTTAGGATGCCCATTACGAGCGGCTTTTCAATCATTACAAGCCTTCCTTTGCAGTTCAACGTAAACATTGTGTGTTTATGATTAAATTTGACGATAATTAGATGCAAGTTACCACAGTATTTTGCACAGGTATCATCCGCGATGTACAAAAAATAAAGCATGAAAATATTAGTTAACACGTCCAGGATCATTGTGGGTATCCTTTTTATTTTTTCAGGATTGGTAAAGGCGAATGATCCACTGGGCCTTTCTTATAAAATGCAGGAATTCTATGACGTATGGGCAAATAATGCATCGCTTACCATCTTTATGCATTGGCTTGATAGTTATGCTTTGCCTTTTTCAATCATCATGATTACATTGGAAATTGTTTTGGGAGTTGGTATCTTACTGGGCCTATGGAAAAAGTTTTTCAGCCTGCTGCTTTTATTGTTGATTATTTTCTTCAGCTTTTTAACCGGTTATGCTGTGTTTTCCGGCAAAATAGCCACCTGTGGTTGTTTGGGCGATTGTCTTCCGCTCACGGCCATGCAGTCATTCATCAAGGATTTAATTTTATTGGCTCTCATACTGATCATTTTCTTTGGAACAAAATATATAAAACCGGTGCTAACGCCGGGAGCTAATTTTATTATCCTGTTCATTTCTGTTTGTATAGTCCTGGGATTTCAATGGTTTGTGTTGCGCCACATGCCTGTTGTAAATTGCCTTCCGTTCGAAAAAGGCAACAATCTTATTGAACTTAGAAAAATGCCGGCCGATGCTATTCCGGACAAAAAAGAGTTTGCATTTTTTTATAAAAAAGATGGCAAAGAAAAAAAGTTCTCGGCAAAAAGTCTTCCGGATTCGACCTGGGAATTTGTACGCAGGGAAGATTTTATAATAGAAAAAGGAAAGAACAATGAACCACCTGTAAAAGATTTTTATCTCACCACCCTATCTGGCAGCGATACTACGGAAGCTATTTTAAATACACCGGGAGCATATTATTTATTTTTTGTAAAAGATCTTTCAGCCGGAACAGATTACTGGCTAAGTAATTTTATTACCATATACCACAATGCAAAAACTAAAAATATTCCCCTGTTTGTCATTGCTTCGCAGGCTTCGGCGGCACAGGCTTTTTTTAATGAAAGAAACCATTATAACATTCCCGTGCTCAGCCTCGACGCCACCGCCTTAAAAACCGCGGCACGTACCAACCCGGAGTTGTATTTGATGAAAGGCCCTTTTGTGGAAAATAAATGGGGATGGGCGGATTTTAATAAAGCGGTGAAATGATGAACGAAG
>JBDTOV010000194.1:0-10395 GCA_039933035.1 Ginsengibacter sp.
ATGGGTTCAAATTTTGAAAGATAAAATGCAGGGTAACTGCCGGAAATAATTCCTGTTATAAGCGCAAATACAATTGCTGAAAGCCAAAATAAAATATTACTCCACGGGAACTCAATATATTTATCTGCCAGTTTATTAAACAGTGGCATAAGCAAAATCACGAACAAAATTGACAGTACAAAAGCAATGAATGACACTAAAACAGACTCGCTTAAAAACTGACCGACCAGTTGTGCTCTTAATGAGCCAACCGTTTTGCGAATGCCAACTTCTTTTGCCCTTTTTTCACTACGCGCTGTCGAAAAATTCATAAAATTGATACATGCAAGCATTAATACAAACACGCCTATAAAAGCAAACAGCCAAACAAACTGTATGCGTCCGCCTGTAGCTTTACCGTTTTCGAATTCACTATACAGCCTCCATTTATCCATTGGCTGCAACACCAGCGATTCTTTGCCTTCCGTGGTAGCAATTTTATGTGCCATCGAAACATTTTTAATCTTTTCGGTTTCTTTATCTATATCGATCTTATTATTTATCTGCACAAACGCCTGCCACCCGTGGTTATTCCAGTCGGCGGTAACATCTTTCATCGATTGTTCTGTGGTCATATACTTTTTCCAGGGAAGAAATAACTTTGATTCATATAAAGTTGTATTATGAGGAAGGTCGTCAAATATGCCGGCAACTTTGTAGTTATCCTTGCTATCAAACTTTACTGTTTTATTTATTGCCGCGCTAACATTACCAAATAAAGATTTGGCTAAGGAAGCACTTAGCAAAACAGATGAAGGGTCATTTAATGAATGTATGTATCCTTCAAGCATTTTTAAAGAAAACATGGATGGAAAGTTTGATTCCACCCACATACCACTGCCGGTAATTTTTTTATCTCCAACAGCCAGGATATGTCCGGAATTCCATGACGTCATGGCAACATTTTTAAAATCACTGCCGTATTTAGTACGCAATTCTTCTGCTAAAGGCATGGCAACAGCAGAACCAGTTTGAGCCTGATTGTTGTTATCATAAAGATTCGTCATTACCTGCGCCAGTTGTTTATGATTAGCATGATAATTATCGAACGAAACTTCATCCCAAATCCATAAGCCAATCAGTATGGCTACAGCCATGCCTGCGGCAAGCCCAAGGATATTGATCGTTGAGTAAATCTTGTTTTTAATAAGATTTCTCCAGGCAATTTTGAAATAATTTTTAAACATATTGCCTCCTTGTTATTCCCCTGGGGGGAAGATTATAACGTTATATAATTGATGCGCTTCCAATGTACAGATCTCTTTTGCATGTCCCCGGAGGAGGTAAAGAGGGCCTCATTCACTTCTCAAACTCTTGACAGGATTAGCAACGGCAGCCTTTATCGCCTGGAAACTAACTGTAACTAACGCGATGAAAATTGCGACAATTCCGGCTATCACAAACATCCACCAACTAATGGGCGTTCTGTAAGCAAAACCCAGTAACCAGGTATCCATAGCAAACCATGCCAGCGGCGATGCAATGACCAGCGCTATTAATACCAGTTTTATAAAATCTTTTGAAAGTAATGAGGTGACATTAGTAACGGAAGCACCGAGCACTTTACGAATGCCGATTTCCCTGGTACGTTGTTCCGCGGAAAAGGCTGATAAGCCAAATAAACCCAGGCATGCAATCAATATGGCAATGAAAGTAAAATAACTAACGATGTCGGCTACACGTTGATCTTTCTCATAATTTTTTTGAAAATCATTATCAAGAAATGAGTACTCAAAAGGTGTTCCGGCGTTAATTTTGTTCCATGAAGACTGAACGCTTTTTAGAAGGCCCGCATAATCCTTTGTGGCAACATGGGCAATGGCATAACTATATGGATTACCCATGGAGGTCGTAAACCCAAAGGGCTTTATCGTGTTGTATAAACTTTCAAAATTGAAATCCTTTACCACACCTACAATCTGCATGATGGCATGCACTCCTTTAAAGTCGAAATATATTTTTTTCCCAACCGAATTGGTAACCGTATACCCCAGTTCTTGTAAGGCCGCTTCGTTCAGTACCATACTATTGGAATCGGCAGTAAACTCCCTGGAGAATCCCCGGCCCGCCAGCATAGTAAAACCTAATGTTTTGAAATAATCATTTCCAACGGTTGCCAGGTGAATATCTGTCACGTCATGTATTGTTTTGCCCTCGGCATAAAATAGCATGTCTTCCACATTGGGAATACCGGGATAGGTAGAGCCATTGCTTACATTTTTAATGGCGGGATTTTTTAATAATTCATTTTTAAAAGCATCATAATTTTTCTTTGCATTTTGACTTGTAAGCGGCAAAATGATTTGTTGATCTTTTGTAAAGCCAAGTTGCTTAGTCTCCAGATAATTCATTTGCTTTATGATAACCAAGGCTCCTAAAATGAGGCAAATTGAAATGGTAAATTGAAACACAACCAATCCCTTCCGTATGGCGACCGCGGAAAAATTATTCATCAATTTCCCTTTAAGTACGGCGATAGGCTTAAATGAGGATAAATAAAATGCCGGGTAGAAACCAGATAGGATACCGGAGCTGAGCGTAAGCCCGGCAATCCATAACCATAGCTCCGGCTTGTCGAAAAGCTGCAGATTTTTTTGCGTAAGCGTATTAAATAATGGAAGAAGCGCGTAGGCCATAAATAAAGCCAGCGCTAACGCCAGCATACTCATCATGACAGATTCCCCGAGAAACTGGTACACCAACGAACTCTTTTCAGCACCCATCACTTTTCTAATACCAACTTCTTTGGCTCTTTTCCCCGAACGGGCAGTTGACAAATTCATAAAATTGATGCAGGCAATCAGCAATACAAATAATGCTATACCGCCCAGGATATAGAGGTAGGTGATGTTACCGTTAGGAGCAATTTCATTATCGAGGTCAGAATGCAAATAAATATTCTGCAAAGGTTGCATAAACAGTTGCTTTGAAATTCCCAGCGCTTTCATATCGTTACCTGCCCTGCTGACCATAAATGCGGGCAGTTTTTTCTCAAAAGCTTTAGGGTCAGCGCCCGGCTTCAATTTTACGTAAGTATAAAATATATTGTTGGTGGCCCAGTCGGTTTGTTGATCCACCCAGTTTCCTATGTCTCCATTCCGCATGGAGAGAAAGAAGTGAGCAGGAATATGCGATTTCAACGATGCATCTTTAAAAACACCCCGTACCGTATAGTTGAAATTACCAAAGGGTAACCCGACTTTAATTGATTTACCCAACGGGCTTTCGCCGCCAAACATTTTTTGCGCAACTTCTTCAGACAAAACCAAGCTGTTGGGTTCGGCGAGTGAAGTAAGGGCATTACCATACGTAAACGGGCAGGTGAAGATTTGAAAAAAAGTGGAATCTATATAGTAGCCATTCGTTTCATAAAATTGTTTGCTTTCATTTCCATGTTCATACTTTAAAAGCAACTTATCGAGGTTGGGAAATTTGAGCAACCTTGTTGCCTGCTCCACTTCAGGGATATCTTCCTTCAGACCCCATGCAATAGGTGCAGAGGTTGCTGCCCATGGTTTGTCTTGTATGCTTCCTAACTGTCCTGCTTTGGTTGCAATTCTGAATATACGATCAGCATCTTTGTTTTGTGTATCATACCCTGTTTCGCTGAAAATATACAGCATGATCAACGTGCAAGTGGCAAGGCCCGTAGCCAATCCAAAAATATTAATGAAAGAAAATGCTTTGTTTCTCTGGAAGTTCCTGAAGGCTATTTTGATTCCGACAGGTAGCGCAAAATTTTTTTTCATATTATTTTTTTATTCAGTCTTTAAAATTTTCGCCGGTTTGGTCATCGCTGCCTTTGCAGAATGAAATGTGGCCGTCGCTGTTGCCGCTATTACAATTGCCAAAGCAGATAATACGAATGGTATTACAGATAGCCCGTTATTGTAAGGAAATATATTCAGCCATCGGCTCATGAAATACCAGGCAACCGGGAATGCAATGGCAGCAGCAATTAACGTCAACCACAGGTAGTTTTTTGTAATTAAAGTAACTACCTGTAAGATGCTGGCGCCCAGCACTCTTCGTACGCTGATTTCTTTTTGTTTTTGCTGGGTAGTGAATGCCGTGAGGCCAAGCAGGCCCAGGCAAGTAATGATAATCGTTAGTATAGAAAACGCGGCAAAGATCTTTCCCCGCTTCTGGTCGGCGGCATATTGTGAATTAAAATCATCATCCAGGAATTTATATTCAAACGGTAATTCCGGGAAATACTTCTTCCACACGACAGACACTTTTGCAAGGGCAACTTTAATATTGCCGGCGTCTATTTTCAATTGAATCATATTTCCATTGGGTCCATAAAACAACAACAGGGGTTCTATTGGATTGTATAAAGATTTCTGGTTAAAGTCTTTAATCACGCCTACCACTTCTAAATAACGTCCGGAAGTATCACCGGGAAATTTCACCCGTTTTCCGATGGCATTGTCCCATCCAAAATGTATTACCATAGCTTCATTTACCAATATGCTGTGCAAAGTGTCGGAAGGGTTGGAGAAATTGCGCCCCTTTACAACCTGCATACCCAATGCATCGGCGAAATGTTCATCAATAGTATAACATTCCACTGCTTTGTCCACATAGCCGGTGTTCGTTTGCACAGAGAATAAGTTGAGGTCGGTATTGGCACTTCCGGGATAGGCGTTACCGGTACCTACATCCTTTACACCCGCCACGCCGCGAAATTCATTGTCCATGGCAAATATCTTACCCCGTTCATCCTCGCCGGTATTTACTGTTATAGTCATTACCTGGTTTTTATTGAACCCGAGGTCTTTCTTACGTAAATAAGAAAGCTGTGAATACACCACCCACGTACAGATAAGCATGATCATAGAAATAGAGAACTGCAGCACCACCAGCGTACGGCGCAGGTTTACATTGCCGGAGGCTTTTGAAAGAGAACCTTTTAAAATACTTACGGGGTTAAAAGAAGAAAGATAAAACGCGGGATAACTTCCCCCAACCAGGCCGGTAAATAAAACAATGCCCAGCAACAACATGATATTAAATGGCTGCACTAACGAATGAAGCGTAAACGCTTTGCCGGATATAGAATTGAAAAGTGGTACCAGGAGCATTACGAGTAAAACACTTAATACCACTGCAATGAAAGCTGTAAACAACGATTCAGCAAGGAATTGCCCTATGAGTTGCTTTTTGGTAGAGCCCGCCACTTTGCGGATACCAATTTCCTTTGCCCGTTGCGCAGACCTTGCCGTTGCCAGGTTCATATAATTGATACACGCGATCAGCAGCATAAAAAAAGCAACCGCAGAGAATATCAGGATATAAGACATGCTGCCTGTTTCTTCCGGCTCCCTTTCCAGCTTGGAATGCAGGTGGATGGCGGTGATGGGCTGAACATCATAATGCATCTTCACGTTGAATTGGGCAAAAATAGGTTCCACATGATCTTTATAAACAGAAACCAGTTTTTTATCAAAAGCAGCAACATTAGTTCCCGGCTTCAGCAATACATACGTAAAGTTGTTGAAGTTGCCCCAACTGTTCGGATTGTCCTGGCTGCCTTTCAATATAATTGAAGCTGACATCAGCATATCAAAACGTAAATGGGAGTTTTGTGGCACATCTTCTATCACACCGGTTACGGTAAACAGATCATAAATCGTCTTCAGGGTTTTGCCAACAACGGGTTTATTTTTTCCAAAGTATTTATCGGCAAGTGTTTTTGTAATAACAATGCTCTTGGGTTCGTTCAGTGCATGCGCAGCATTGCCTTCCGCAAAATGGTAACTAAATATATTGAAGACCGTACTGTCCGCATAATAGATCTTCGTTTCATAGAAACTATTTTCACCATTCTTGAATAAAGTTCTTTCACGTGGAAAAAACCTTGTCATCTCCTGCACTTCAGGAAAATCTTTTTTCAGAGCGGGCCCCAGCGGGATCTGCGTCAATGTCCAGTCAGTGTTTTTATCATGCTCCTGGATATACGAAACCACCCGGAAAATGTTGTCGGCCTTCTTATTATAACGGTCGTAATTCAATTCATCCGTTATATAAAAAATTAAGAACAGGCTGAAGGTAATGCCGATAGTAAGGCCCCATATGTTTAAGAGGCTATACCACTTATCCTTTCTGAAATTGCGCATAGCAATAAGAAGCAAGTTTTTTATCATGGCGTGGTTTTGTTAGTTTATAAAGCTGGTTAATCCAGGATAGTTTTGAATCAATTATAACCAGTTAGAATCAATTATCAAATTGCCTCCGGCATTTCTCATTTGTTGCAAAGAATAACCCATTACCCCATAACTAATTTCAACCATCATACCAATGCTTTAGTGCATTGATACAGAACAGGTAAGGGTATTGCATTACTACGAAAGTGTTCGAATATGAACAGTTATGACTGGAAAACCGGACAGTTTGGTGGAGATAGTTACTATTGATTGGCAATTGCAGCATGCTGAATTTGAATATCCTTACCGGAGCTTCACGGAAAAAAGTTCAACACTGATAAACTTGTAGTGAGACCCTGTACGACGGGCACTTCTGCCATGGTAACCATTACCTTTCAAAATACCAGATCTTTTTTGCTTGAAGGATGGATATTTTTAAAAGTAAATTTTTGTCATAGCCGGTATCCCAGGTGAACAGGACCAACGAAGCGGGGAGAGGGCATCGCATAAGATCTTTTAAATTACACGCAATTCCAATACGCAATTTCAAAAAAAGTCATGTTGCTCCACTTTTTTCTTTGCTGTGCTATAGGAGCTGGGGAGAGTAAAGGAAGTTTAAGCCCTGCTGCAGATCCTGTAAATTATTAACCTCCATAAAAATATGTGCCGTTCAATCTTTTAAAATACTGTCAACTATAAATTTTGAAGCCGCCTCGCAAAAATCAAGGCCGGAATAATCAGGATTGTACCCCGCGATATAAGGTACAGCCATCATGAAAACACGATCATTGTACGCCCCAAATTCATCAAGCACCTGGAAGTTATCATTAATGGCAATACCCGGCACATTGAGATAATATCCATTTTCATCTATTATTACATTTTCATTTCCTGATTCTTTTTCTTTCACTGCAATATTTCTATCACGAAATTTTATTTTCGCAGGACTCACGGTCTTGTTGTTAAGTAACCCTTTATAAGGAAAACTGGTATAACTCAAATGGGGCTGCCCCACCGCATCAATATATGTTTTATAATGTGTTGATCTTTTTTGATTCATTGCATCGGTGTAATAATAAATGGCTCCGTTGTCAATTCCCGGCTCTACATAACTATCGTCACCAACAGCAATAAGCTCAAGAATACCTGCCTTGTGCAAAGCCAGCATTTCTTCTACAGAAGCCTGCGGAACATAAGCAATAACAATTGATATGAGCGGCTGTAAAACTTTACGCAGGCGCAGCATGTCTTCCGCTGAAAAATATTTGGCAGGGTAATTCATTGCAAAGCTCAGCACCCCAAGCATCTCTTTCCAATATATAGATTCTTTACGGATGATCGATTTTTCAGCCTCAATATATTCCCCTCTAAAAAGATCAAAGGCATCTAAAGATTCCCGAAGGCTCATTATAAATTCAACAAATTCCTCCATTTGCATCTTGTCAATCTTTTTATAAAATTCCGGGACTTTATCTTTTATCGGTTCCTTAAAATTTTTCTCAAACACATAATTCAATGAAAGAAAACCTTCATTGGCTGACCTGTTTTCATTTATTTCGCCGGCAGTGAGCATGGTATCTTTTCCTAAATGAGAATCTTCCAGGTGAAATCGCACCGCAGGCAGCAACCCACTTCTTGAGTGCAATATCATTTTAAAGCTGCTATTGCTGTTGGTAAGCCTGAAGGAAATCTTGCCATCCTCATCCGTTACAAATTGCCCGTTATGGCGTGCGAGTGTGCGTACTGCATCCACAGCAGTAAGCGAGGAGCCACGTATAGCTACCGGATGATTGATCTTCATTGCAAGCTTTGCAGGCGGATACGGAGAATCAAAATAACCTTCCACACGCCCTTCGTGCTGTATGGGCCAATAATGCCCTGTGCAGATAATAACATGGTGAAACAAGCCATCCTCAATTTTATCGGTTACTATTTTTACAAGTTTTTGTTGGGAATCATCAATAATATCTGTTACCAAAACTCCACGATGTATAGTTACCGGTATGGAAGCTTCCTTCGCTTTCCTTTCGAGTGAATGAAACTGATCACTTAAATATTGACCGAATAGTAGCCGTGGCAACACCTTATAATCACTAAACTTATCCGCATTAATGTTGAACCTTTTCAATGTTTCCGGTTCCAGGGTTTGTATCCATTCAGAAAGGCAGGCGTCCAATTCTGGTATTTCATTACCTGACACATTAGTAATGTGCTCTTCACCGGCACCTTCCCGGCTATATGGCATCCCGGAACCCAGTTCTTTTTTCTTCTCAAATATTTCTATCTCTACTGCACCCGGATCAGCTTTCAGAAGCTGTTTAAATACAAATAATCCGCTGGGGCCGCCGCCAAGTATTGCGATTCTTTTTATTTTCAATTTAATAGTATTAGTTGGAAATAGTAAAAGGGATTTTTCTACAAAATCAATCTACATGCCGAATTTCGCGGAAAACAAATAATTGTGTGTGGCGGCAATTTATTTGTCAATAAAATAGTTGATTACACTTACAAAAGCCTTTTGGAAGAATTTATTCCCCGGGGTGCAGGCCGGTTTTAGAATTAGTTATCCATTTATCAATAAGGGGTACATATTCCGGGAGGGCAATGTTTAATTTCCCAATTTCATCTCTTGTAAACCACCTCAGCTCAGTGTGTTCTTTAGTAAGGTTTACCGGCTTATTTTGCCATTGGGTAATCATATAAATATGGTAGGTAAAAAACCCCCCATCTTTTTCATCGTAAATATTCATCGTTGTCATTAGCTCAGCATCTAACACATTTACTCCCGTTTCTTCCTGCACTTCCCTGTTCAATGTATGCAACGGGTTTTCGTTTTTCAGGGATTTGCCACCAACGATATCCCACATACCGGCCGCCCATATTTTCTTTTTAGACCGTTTGCCAAAAAGAAACTTGTTTTTCTTTACCAGGAAACCACCGGCACAAATAATCGGTTTCATCGTCTAATTTATTAAAATAATTTTGCCCGTTCATAGATCGCCAACCAACAACTGTTAATGTCTCGCATTTACAAAGAACGAATTTTTTAAAACATGTGATCCCAAAAAGCCTGCTTGATTATCATTGGGAGCGATCAACTCCTTTTTTATATAGATACTTCTTTCCCTAATTCCTCTTGAAGTTACATAACCCAATCAAAACGTTCATTATTTTATAAAATTCAATAAATATACCAGGTAGTGTCATCGAATCAGCATAGAACATTATGAACATAAAGCTTGCAACGCAACTGCCTGTTAATAATACCACTCAACCCGGGATATAGGCAACGCCTCCCAGTTATCCGGGCTTGTGGCAAAAACAATTGTGAATTCAATGGGGATGTCCGGAAATGCGGCAACAGAAAAATTATTGGAACAATTTCTTTCTGAGAATAAGCGGCGGGGAAAGGTTCCATGGGAAATGTTAGCAGACTTGTGGGCCAGTCTTGGAAATTATTACCAGCCAGAAAATTAAAAAAATCAATTTTAGTAAAAAGATTTTCTGTGCCCATAGGTTCTAATTTTCTTTATGAAGTATATAATTTTATGGCTTTGTAGAGAATTCTGTTCACTCTTTAATTATATTAGAAATAAAAGACACACTACAAATTCCTGGCCTTCTATATCCGGCTATTTTTGAAAAGCCTGTTGCAGATAATCATTTATGTATGCGTTCTTCATTAATTAAGCGTCGCTATACATCAGCATACTTACAACGCCTTTTGTTGAATAGTCTACCTGCTTGTGAATGCGCATGGTTCAACTCGATCATCACCAGTGAAAAACTTCACCCTGAGATAGAGATGAGAGCGCCTTATACTTTAGCTACAATGGATCCGGCAGTGCCGGCTTCTTTACCCCCGTTGGTTTATAAAAAATTGAAAGCCACCTGGTGATATTCATATTCATTAAATTATTTTTTATTACGCCGCCATTACTGCCGGTAGATTATCGATCCGCTGCTTTCAAAATTCCATGTACCCCCTCCCGGTGAAACAAACACCGTTTTAATTATTGGCAACTTTATTGTATGTTGTAAATACACAGCAATACGTTATAAGTCATTCCCCTTTTTTTGGAACCAAAAATCACTTCCGAAGCTAACGTTAGAAATACCCCTTCCATTTCGATAAACAGGTTATTTTTATGTCGCTCTTTGCAAGGCCGATGTTAGCATTGTTGCATAATAGCACGGGCGTCATTCT
>JBDTOV010000195.1:0-10257 GCA_039933035.1 Ginsengibacter sp.
TTACCAGCTTTTTGGGGTAACAAGGAGATATATGAGAAAGTCAATTATGTAAAAAACCACCCCGATATTAATACAGTATTTATTGGCTCCAGTAAAGTAAAGCATCAAATAATTCCACAAGTTTTTGATAGTGTTAATGGCGGAAGGACTACTTCTTTTAATCTTGGTTGTGACGCCCTTTTTATGCCGGAATCGTTCCAGGTTCTAAACTATATAATTGATAGTAGCGCCATCAGAAATATCATTTACGAAATAAGGCCTGTCTATCATATTTACCCGGAAAATCTTCATATCACAAGAACCATATACTATCATACATGGAATAATTATATAGCAACGCTTAGCAACTGCATGCATTCAAATTTGCCGCTCTATAGAAAATTGAATCTCTATGCTACTTTTTCTATTGCTCAGGCTGAAAGCTTATTGAATTTTAATTTTGCGCAGGGATATATTGATTTTAAAAATTATGATGTAAAGTATGCCAATAGAACATATGCAACCGACCGTGGATTTAGCGCTATGGGAGATGGTCCATCTGAAGGGCTCAAAAACTCAAACCGGGAATTAAACGAAAGGGCAAAGCTTTCACGCAAATATGCCAAATTATACGAAGCGGACTCATTAAATGGCTTAAAAATTAATGAAATATATTTGCAGGAAATAAAGAAGATTTTTAATAAAGCAGCACAACACCAAATAAAATTAGTCCTGCTATTTCCGCCGGCCCTGAGAGAGTTTGAATATAAAGAGATCCTGCCATTGTTTAAGCAACTTAAGAACACTCAATTCATAAATTTGTCTGCAATTGATAAGTACCCTGAATTTTATACTGTCGAAAACAATTACGAGACCGACCACCTCAATGCGGTGGGGTCTAATTTATATTCCGTTACTTTAGCCGATGCGTTCAATAAATTATTGAAATAGCTCATTACATAATTTTCGCCATTTTATCTTTTTTTGAAATAAAGTAAAATATTTTCTGTTAGAAGGTGATGCAAATAGCAATCAATCATAAATTAATAAAGAAAGCGATAACTATCAGAACGGTAGAAGAGAAATTTATGAACCTTTTTTCCGAAGGCAAATTAAATGGAACCGTTCATACCTGTGTAGGGCAGGAGTTTTCCGCCATTGCATTTGCGGGGCAACTGGATAAAAAGGATTTCATCTTTTCCAACCACCGGTGTCACGGGCATTATATTGCTTTTACCGGGGACGTAAGAGGGCTCATAGCCGAATTGATGGGAAAGGCTTCAGGTACCTCGGGCGGCATAGGCAGCAGCCAGCATTTATGCAACCATAATTTTTTCTCCAATGGCATCCAGGGAGGCATTGTACCGGTGGCCGCCGGGTATGCTTTCGGGAATAAACTAAAAAATAACGGGGCAATCGGAATGGTTTTTATTGGTGACGGTACCTTAGGGGAAGGCGTATTGTATGAAACCTTAAATATCATTTCAAAATGGGAGATCCCCCTGTTAATTGTTTGTGAGAACAATCATTATGCACAATCGACGCCGCAAACTGCTACACTGGCCGGCAATATCGCAGACAGGGCTGCCGCATTTGGTATAAGAACCGGTGAAGGCACTACCGATGACCCCGGTGACCTGGTGGAAAAAGCAAGTGATGCGATCGCCTTTGTGCGGGAGCAGGGAAAACCGTTTTTCTTTGTTGTGGATACAGCCAGGCTGAATCCCCATTCCAAAGGGGACGATAACAGGGATCCCGGAGAAATCAGCGGCTACAGGGATAAAGATTTCCTGGAGATCTTCAGCAGGAGCGAACCGGGTTATTTTAAAAAGTACCAGGAGGCGATCACCAGGGATATCAATAATATTGTGAACAACGTGATCGCGGAAGATGAACTGCCTGTTGAAAAATACTATGTGGAGGAAATGCAGCAAGATAACGACTCGTGGCAACCCGCCAGGCCGGTTAACAAACGGCAGGTGGAGTTATTGAATATATTTTTTAAAGAGAACATGGGTGTTGAGCAGAATATGATCCTGATAGGTGAAGATGTGGTGTCGCCTTATGGAGGCGCCTTTAAGGTTTCCAGGGATCTGTCTGACCTGTTCCCGGAGCGGGTGATATCAACGCCCATTTCAGAGGCGGCCATTGTAGGGATATCCAACGGGCTTGCCCTGAACGGATTTAAACCATTTGTTGAGATCATGTTTGGCGATTTTATTACGCTGGCTTTCGACCAGGTAGTAAATCATGCATCAAAATTTCACCACATGTTCAATAAACAGGTCAATTGCCCCGTGGTGATCCGCACGCCGATGGGTGGCAGAAGGGGTTATGGACCTACACATTCACAAACACTTGATAAATTTCTTATAGGAATTGATAACATAAAGACGGTGGCATTGAATACGCTCGTTGAACCGGGGCTTATTTATGAGTCGGTACTCCGCGAGGTGCACCCGGTAATTGTTATAGAAAATAAAACAGATTATGGTAAAAAGATACTAAACAGCATGGCTGTAAATTTTACTTACCAAAGAAACGGGGACGCGTATCCCGTAGTGAAGGTGCAGCCTGTAAAGGCGTCACCCACACTTACTATTTTTGCATATGGAGGCATGGCTGACCTGGTAAATGCCATGTTGAATACAATTTTTACAGAGACGGGGCAAAAGCCTGAGTTGATTGTGCCTTCTTTAATATCACGACTGCCGCTGGATATTATCGGTGAATCTGTAAAAAGAACCGGGCGCTTGTTGGTCGTTGAAGAAGGTAGCGCCTATGGGGGGATAGGCGGCGAATTAATTGGTTCCTTAACTGAAAAATTTAACATGCCTTTTAAAGCGAAAAGAATCGCGGCATTCCCGGTTCCTATCCCTTCGGTAAAATCGCTGGAAAATATAATTTTACCCGGTGAGAAAAGGATTATTGAAGAAATCATAAAAAGCTTTGATTAATGGCAATTGTACAGGAGATAAAAGTTCCGCTGATTTCAGTAAATGACACCAGCCTCACGGTGATAGATACCTGTTTTTCGCCGGGCGATAAAGTAAAAAAAGATGATATCATCCTGGTGTTCGAAACCTCCAAAACCACGTATGATGTGGAAGCTGAAGAAGATGGGTATGTACAATACCTGTGCACGACCGGTGAGGACTATGACGTAGATAGCCTGGTAGCGCTCATTTATGACAACCCTGCTGATGTGCAGGTTAATAATAACCGGCAAGGGGGGAAGTCTATCGGAAAGGTGGCTGCCAATGATTGGATGGGAGAGACATTATTTTCAAAGGGTGCGCTCTATATAATAGATGAGCGGGGGCTGGATAAAAAGTTGTTTGCCGGGCAGGACTTTGTGAACAAAGAAGATGTGCTGGCTTATCTTGGCGAATCGAAGAAAAAAGTATCCGCCAGATACCCGGGCGAAAAAAAGGAAAAACAAAATAAAGCGAACATCCTTGCGGGCGCAGAGGCCCTGGTTCAAAAACTTTCTGCAAATAAGAAACGGGAAATTGAATACCTCGGTAGTGTTCAGTCGGCAGGGCTTACCAGCATGGTCAACACTTTTATAGAAACAGGCGGGATATTCGTTCATTTGAACGAATCCTTACGGGCGCTTAAAAATTCGCTGTTACCGGTAACCGTTTACGAGGTTGCCAGGTTATTGGTGAAATTTAAAGAACTGAATGCGTTTTATTCAAATGATTCCGTGAGTTACTATGAAAAGGTAAATATTGGGTTTGCGATAGACCTGGGCCAGGGTTTAAAAGTGGTAAAGGTTTCCGATGCCGGCAAAAAAACGATTCGTGAAATTGAAGACGATATCATAGCATTGTCGGGCAAATACCTTGATAATACCCTGCACTATAATGACCTTACAGACGTTACTTTTACCATTACGGATCTTTCTTCAGAACAGGTTGCCTTTTTTCAACCCCTGGTTAATTATATGAATAGCGCCATATTGGGCATGTCTTCTATTGATGAAAAATTGGACAGGTGTGTCTTTACCATTACTTTCGATCACAGGGTGACCGAGGGGAAATCAGTTGCGGGATTTTTGGCTGAATTAAAAAACAGGCTGGAATCTTACCGGTCGGGCCATTTCACAAAACAAACTGATATTGCCTGTTTTAAATGTTATAAGCGTCTCAGCGATGATTTAAGCGATACAGGATTTACCAAATGTATTACGCCGGCTGGTGGGGATGCTTTTATTTGTCAAAGTTGTTTAAAAGGTTTCTAAGTGATAGATACAGTTAAAAAAATAATCTCGGAGCACACTAAAATTTCAATAGAACAATTGCAGCCCGGAACTGAGATAGGAAGATCTGCAGTGGGCAATTCGATCATTTTACACAGGATGTATGCCGCTATGGCGAAGGAAGGTATTGAGATACCGGGCTACCAGGAAATAAAGACTTTCGGTGACCTGGTAAACAGGATGCAGGGGACTCCCGAGTCTCAAAACCATCATGAAGTGATATCCTTTAATAGCAAGTACGCCGACGTGGCGACCGGGATAGGCATAGATATCGAAGAGATAGCAAAAATGCCCCTGGTGGATGATTTTAGAAATGATGCGTTTTATACCATGAATTTTACGCCGGAGGAAATCTCCTATTGCGTTGTAATGCCTGGGCCATACGCATCCTTTGCAGGATTGTTTGCGGCGAAAGAGGCGATAGTTAAAGCGGATAATCTGTACAGGGAATTTAGCTTTGATAAAATTTTTATAGATCACCTGCCGGGCGGCAAGCCGGTATTTGGAGGCTTCAGCATTTCCATTGCACATGCCCAAAACATTGCTGTTGCTGTTGCAATTAAAAATATGGCCGTTAAAGAGGTATCACCGCAAATGGAGATCACAAAAAATAACAGCCCGGCTTTCCTGGTTTCAGTCATAGCGCTGGTAATAGCATTCATTGCAATTTGTATCAGCCTGTATAAATGATTCGGCTGGCCCGGTTGATACCTGGAGTAAAGTATAAATGCCGCTATGAAATATATTTCAAAAAATTTACTGGTATATGTTGCAAAATTTTTAGGAATATTTTGTGTTTGCTATTATGGAACCCTTGCCGTTATCGGGCTGGCGGCTCCCGGCGGCTACTACATTTCCTTTGTAGAAAAATATCTCGATTATGTAAGCTGGATCAAAATGGCATTGATCCATGCTACAGGATTTATACTATCATGGTTCGATATCGCGACCCATTCCGAACCGGGGTATTTAATCCGGATCGATGGGGGCAGGGGGGTTTATATTGCTATGGATTGCGTGGGATACGGCGTGTATAGTTTCTGGACCGCATTAATAGCGGCCAACCGCGGTACATTTTGGAAAAAAACTAAATGGCTCATCGGGGGTTTACTGATCCTCTGGCTGATCAACGCAGTTCGGATCACTTTATTCCTTGTGGCCATAAACAAGGGCTGGCCAATGCCGCTGGGCCTGGACCACCATACGTGGTTTACGATAGTTGCTTACGGGATGATCTTCTTTTTAATCTGGTTGTACGACAGGTCGTCCGCTTACGACACACCGAAGGCTACAAAATTAAAGCAGTAGTATGTAACGATACCTATCTTGCGACATATGATGATTCCTGCTGCCCCGCCTGGTTCTTCCTTCAAGAGACGGTGCTTGCTTAATATACAATGCACTGGTTTTTAAAAATTCCCTTTCCCCTTTACAAGGTGTAAGATTTTCAACTAAGATTATTTCGAGCCAGGGTAGTGCGCAATATTTTACAAAAGCAGGTGGGTAAGTATAAAGTATCACCAGTTTCCCGAAATAGGCGACAATGCCCGGATCCGTAGGAATGTCTGGATTGGCCACCGCACCAAAGTAACAATTGGTAGAAACGCATGCGTGTCGCAGGGAAGCCTGTTACGTACCGGAAACCATGATTATACAAACCCGGCATTCAAATTAATCGTATATGAAAAATGTGCCGGAAGAGGGTGTTTGGGTCGGGGCGGATGTGATCGTTTGCGGTGGCGCCAATTGCGGGAAGCATGCAGTGGCAAGTGTGGACTCTCTTGAGGTGGGGCGAACTGGCAGCGATAGGCACCTACCCTTTGCATCCCGTTAACACATTTAAAGAAAAATATTTAACAGTAAATAAATTATTCTACACAATATTATTTAAGTAAATCAGTTCTAATAATATTCGCGTAAGAATACGTGCTTGACCGATATATACGAAAATAAATATTATATAAAATCATTTTTGTAATATAAAAAATCTTTTCTTTACGTATCTAATTAAACATCACCGTGAAAGTTTCCATTATTACCGTTACGTACAATTCGGAAAAGTACCTTACAGATTGCATACGATCTGTACGGAAACAGACTTATGGAAATATCGAGCACATAATAATAGATGGAAAATCTACGGATAATACGGTGAAGATTATCAAAAAAAATGCTGCGTCAATTACTAAGTGGATTTCGGAAACAGACAGGGGAATGTACGATGCCATTAATAAGGGAATTAACCTGGCCACCGGCGATATCATTGGCGTATTGAACAGCGACGATATGCTGGCATCTGCTGATGTAATCATGGATATTGTAGCTTGTTTTGATGAAACCGGCAAAGACGCTATCTATGGTGACCTGGTGTATGTGAATGCGGCCAATCCGCAAAAGGTAATGCGCTACTGGAAAGGTTTACCCTTTAAGCGGCACAGGTTTACTTATGGCTGGATGCCCGCACACCCTACCTTTTATATACGCCGGAAATTAATTGATGAACACGGGGGATATGAAAATCATTACTATTCTGCCGCCGATTATGAATTTATGGCCCGCTACCTTTACCGTTTTAAAGTGAGTGCCTGTTATCTTCCCAAAATGATTGTAAAAATGAGGTTGGGCGGACTTAGTAACAGCAGCCTCTACCGGAGGCTTCGTGCCAACCGCCGTGATTTTCTCGCCATGAAGGAAAATAAGATTCCTTTTGCTTTCCTCGTTTCTATACTAAAGCCATTGATAAAGATCCCTCAATATAAAAACACATTGGGCCACAAAATTATCAATCCCAATAAGCCCCACAAATATTTCACTACCTCGGTTTCATTTTTTCCGTCAGAGGTTAAAGCAGAAGTAAAGGGTTAATTTTGTTCTCCCATGTTGAATTTTTTCAAAAAGAGAATTGAGATAGTACCCTACGATTTCTCCTGTATAGCACGGGACATTCATTCTCATCTTCTCCCGGGCATTGACGATGGTTCCCCTGATGTGGCAACCTCTGTTCAACTCCTGAAAGCACTGGGAGCAGCGGGTATTAACCGGTTCATTTGCACGCCGCACATCATAGGCGACCTGTACCGCAACACCCCGGAAACGATCCACAATGCGTTGGGTATTTTGCAAAATGCGTGTGATCGGGAAGGGCTTGATGTAGAGCTAAACGCTGCGGCAGAATACATGCTGGACGATTATTTCATGGAGTTGCTGCGTAAAAAAAAGCCCTTGCTCACGCTGGTGAAAAATTACATCCTTACAGAGTTTTCTTATGCTACCCCACCGAACAATACGGAGGAAATTGCTTTTGAATTAAATGTAAACGGCTACCAGCCATTGATGGCACACCCGGAAAGATATTTTTATTACCATAGAAATTACGATGCGTATGCCCGGATGAAAGAGCTCGGATTTTTATTACAGGTAAACTTGCTTTCACTCGCCGGGTATTATGGCAAGTCCGTAGCCAAAGCTGCTGAATTTATTATAGCAAACGGCCTGGCAGATTTTGTTGGAACCGATCTTCACCACATGAAGCATTTAAACGCCCTGACCCATCCCCGTAGCAAGGAAATATTTCAAAAAGTATTGGGCGACAAAATTTATAATACTTTTGAGTAGACAATGGGTGTATTTGCCACAAGGCTGCCAACCTTTGAGAATGCTGTCAACCGACCAACAAATTTTTTGAAGGTTGGATGAAGGTTGCCAACCTTTGAGACAGATGTTTTCAACTACAAACTAGCTTACTGAAGGTTGGCAACCTTTCAGCCAGGTGCTTTCAACCTCCCTGTGAACTTTTGAAGGTCGGGTCAAGGTTGCCAACCTTGGAGCTTAGTGCATTAAATTTGCAAACAAACTTATTGAAGGTTGGCAACCTTTTTGTTGCAAAGTTGCCAACTTTGCAACAATTGAAATTAACTATAGAAAATGCCCGAACGACGAACTTTTACCCGTCAAATTGAGAATCCGGAACAATGAAACAACTCTCATCACTCAATAAATATTTTTGGAAATACAAATGGCATTTCCTGCTGGGAATCGTGTTCATTGTATTGTCTAATTATTTCAGGATACTCACCCCGCAGGTAACCAAGTATGTTTTGAATACCGTCGAGGCAAGTCTTCAGCAAAAGCAACATCCCGCAGATGCGCATGTAAGAACCCATTACGATCCGCTGGTAAAAACTTTTATCGGAACAATGGATAGAAAAGACAGTTCCTTTAAAACTAAGATTCTTTATTCTGGCATTATACTGCTGGTGTTGGCCGTGATCAGCGGCTTCTTTATGTTCCTGATGCGGCAAACGATCATCGTTATGAGCCGTCATATCGAATTCGCCCAGAAAAATGAAATTTTTAATCACTACCAGCGGCTGGATTCTAATTTCTACAAGACCCATAACACCGGCGACCTGATGAACCGGATCTCCGAAGACGTCAGCCGGGTGCGCATGTACACGGGCCCTGCTATTATGTACCTGATCAACCTGGCAGCCACCATCGGATTTTCGCTCACGTACATGTTAAACGAAAATAAAGAACTTACTTTTTATGTATTGTCACCGCTGCCGATTCTCGCCATTACCATTTATTATGTAAACACCATCATTAACCGCAAGAGTGACAAAATACAGTCCCTGCTCTCGGACCTTACTACCAATGCGCAGGAATCCTATTCCGGCATCCGGGTTATTAAATCATTTGTTCAGGAAAAAGCCATGCTGGGTTATTTTGAAAAAAACAGTGAACTCTACCGGCACAATGCCATTTCACTGGCCAAAACAGAAGCCATTTATTTTCCTTCTATGGGTTTAATGATCGGCATCAGCACGCTGCTTACCATATTGATTGGGGGGCTCTATGTAATTGATGGCAGCATCAACATTGGCGTAATAGGGGAGTTTGTAATGTACATCCTGATCCTGACGTTCCCGGTGATGGCTATCGGGTGGACGGCCAGTATGATACAGCGGGCGGCAACCTCACAGCGACGTATCAACGAATTTCTGCACACGCGCCCCACCGTGCAAAATGAAGCCGTTCCCGAAAAAAGTATTTTGAAAGGCAATATCGAATTCAGGAATGTGGACTTTATTTACCCGCATACAGGTATTCATGCCATTAAGAATTTCACCCTTTCTGTAAGCAAGGGAGAGAAAGTAGCCATTATCGGGAAAACAGGCTCCGGAAAATCTACGATAGCCCAGTTGATGCTGAGAATGTACGATCCGCAAAAGGGCATAATTTTATATGATGGAACAGACATTCGCCGGATCGATCTGCACGCCCTCCGTTCCCAGGTTAGCTATGTGCCGCAGGATGTATTTTTATTCAGCGATACCGTCGAAAATAATATAGGTTTTGCCTTAGAAAAAGCGGGCAGTGATGCGGTTCACCAGGCAGCAGCCAATGCGGCTGTTGCCGGCGAGATTGATCGGTTCCCGAAAACCTACCAAACAATGATAGGGGAGAGAGGGGTCACGTTGAGTGGAGGCCAGAAACAAAGAATTTCGATTGCACGGGCCCTGATAAAGGACCATGAAATTGTAGTGTTTGATGATTGCCTGAGTGCCGTGGATGCAAAAACTGAAAATGAAATTATATCCAACCTGTATAATTACCTTCACTCAAAAACTGCCGTCATTATTACCCACCGTATTTTTTCTCTTTTTAATTTCGACAAAATAATTCTGCTGCAGGATGGCGCTATTGCCGAACAGGGCACCCACGCCCAATTGATTGAATTGGGCGGATTGTATGCCGAAATGTATTTCAACCAACAGAAACAGGAAAAGAATGTAGCCTCATGAGGTAAAGAGGCAATCCCTGCCTAATATTTTACAAAAAAACATTCGTGAAAATTCGTGCAATTCGTGGCTGATCACCCGATGGTTTAAGGTTGCCAACCTTTTAGCCAAATGCTCTCAAAGTACGAACAATCTTATTGAAGGTTGGCAACCTTTTGGCCAGGTTCTGTCAGCCTACCAATAAACTTATTGATGGTTGGTTCAAGGTTG
>JBDTOV010000196.1:0-10224 GCA_039933035.1 Ginsengibacter sp.
CGTTACCATAAAGAGTGTGTTTTTGGGGCATAGCAATCGGTTGAATTATTAAATAGGCTGATAAGCAACAATCATTTCCAAATCGATAAGTAAAACTAACGGTTTATTGAAAAAAAAAGGGTTGTTAAATGTTTATCTATGGGTATCCAAATGTTAACCCGTATTAACAACGTAGGTTTTTAAATTTGCCTATATTATCATTATAATGTTAAAAATCAATTTGTTATCGACTAAGGAGTTTAGCGTCTTTATAAATAAAATAATGTTCACTTTGGTAAAGGCAAATGAACGAATTAGTAAAAGGTTGAAGTAATTATGATTTTTTTGATTAAGAAATTCCCTTTCTTAGAGCCAGGAAATGTGCTAATTTCTATAGTTGCTTTAATTTTTTTCACCTCGGTTTGAGCATAAGAAAGATCAGTTACCTATTTTTAACTACATGATTTTTGCTACCCGCATTATTAATCAGTAATTAGAGTCCGCCCGTTCTTTTTTTCTCTGCCTGGTAGGCGGATGGAAGAATATTGAAATGAGCTTTAAAAAACCTTGAAAAATATTTTGGGTCGTTGAAGCCAACCTCGTAGGCTATCTCGGCAATAGTGAGCCTGCTTTTTTCCAATAGCTGCGCCGCTCTTTGCAATCGGACAGAACGGATAAATTCAAGCGGACTTTTACCCGTTAAGGCCAGCATTTTTTTATACAATCCAACACGACTTATATATAATTCGCGGCTGAGTTCTTCTACCGAGAAACCAGGATTAGCAATGTTTTTCTCTATTATTTCAAGAGCGTGATGCATGAATTTTTCATCCGGAGAATCAACATGGATGACTGAGGGCTCTGACTTTACCAGTTTCTGATAGGCTCGCCTGGCCGACGCCTGTTGTGCCAGCAGGTTCTTTATTTTGGAGAGTAATATTTCGAAATTAAATGGTTTGGTCATGTAATCACTCGCGCCGGTTTCAAGACCTTTTAATTGATGTTCGTCACCGGTTAAGGCTGTTAGCAGGATTACCGGCACAAAAGAAGTACGCTTATCATTTTTTATTTTTCGGCACAGGTCAATCCCGTTCATTTCTGGCATGCTTATATCGCTTACAATAATATCGGGATGAGCCGACAAGGTTTTTTGCCAACCCGACTTTCCGTTAGTTGCCTCAATTATATTAAAATATTGTTCAAGGTTTTCTTTTAGATAAGACCGCAGGTCATCGTGATCTTCTACAAGCAATATTGTCTGCTTTTGAACTACACTGTCAGGATTTGCGCCAGGCGGGAAGGCTTCTTCAGGTGTTTCGATTTCCGGCATCTCGAAAAAGTTGGTCATATTTTCGTCCGGATTATTACCGATCGGGTCAGGTGCTAACTCCTTAAAAGGAAGCATAACGGTAAAGCAACTGCCCAGGTTCTCCTGGCTTTTAACCGTTATAGTGCCTTTATGCAGTTTGATGAATTCTTTGGTAATAGCAAGGCCAATGCCGCTTCCCTGGTTCACCATGTTTTCCGGTATATCGTTCTGGAAAAAGCGGTCAAATATTTTTCCCAGTTTTTCAGGTGGTATTCCTATGCCTGAGTCACACACTTCTATTTGTAGCACGGAAACATCTTCTTTTCTGATCGGTTTTACGTCAACGCGAACGCTTCCATTTCCATGCGTGAATTTAAAGGCATTAGATAAAAGATTGAAAAGGATTCTTTCTATTTTGTCGTGATCAAAATCTGTAAAAAATCGATCTGTTGAAGAAGTGAATGAAAATATTACATGATTCTTTGCGGCAAGATCGATAAATGAATAAGATATTTCCTGTATAAACTTAATGATATTTCCTTTGGACGGCTGAAGTTGAAGTTCCCTCATTTCCATTTTTCTGAAATCCAGCAATTGGTTCACCAGGTTAAGTAACCGCCTGGCATTGCGGTGAATCATTTGGAATTGTCTTTTTTGCAAAGGTGCAGATGTGTTTTTAATAATTTTGTCCAGCGGCGTTAATATCAAAGACAGGGGTGTCCTTAATTCGTGGCTCACATTAGTAAAAAACCGGATTTTCATTACATCCACTTCATGGAGACGATGTGCTTCTCGGCGTTCCTGTTCAATAGCAAATCGCATCCTGGCTCTTTGCAATATAATTCTTCGCCCAAAATATAGAATAATGGTCGATAACAAAAAATATAGTATATAGGCGTAAGGCGTGCGCCAAATAGGTGGCAGGATATTTATTTTAAGTGAAGTACTGTCATCGCTTAAGATCCCGTTTTCATTAATACTTCTTACGGTAAATTCATAACTCCCCGGATCAAGATTCGTGTAAGTTGCTTTATGGGTTTCGTCATCGGCAATAAACCATTCGTTGTTAAAACCTTTTAGTGTATAGGCATACCGAAGGCTGGAAGTGTTAAAAAAATTCAATGCTGCAAACTCTATCGAGAAGATATTCTCATCATATGTGAGCGTAATCTCTTTTGTGTCGGAGATCGACCCGGGGAGTATTAAATGGCCATTCAGGCGTTCACCCACATTTACACTTTTATTAAACATCTGCAAATCGGTAAGTACCAGTTGAGGATCGTAATTACTGTTGTTGATTTGTTGGGGGCTGAATAGATTGAAGCCATTAGGGCCACCAAAAAGCAATTCTCCTGTCCGTGTAATACCGGCGGCATATTCATTAAATTCCTTCCCCTGCAGGCCGTCATACTGGTTATAGTTCCGGAATCGAAAAGATAATTTGCGGGTTTCATTATCCTTACTTACGATCACGTTTGATAGTCCGTTTGGTGTGCCCGCCCAAATATTATGTTGCTGGTCTTCTACAATGGAAACTATAATATTATCAGGAAGGCCATCTTCTTTACGAAGCGTGTTGAATTGATCTTTCGCCGGATCATAATAATTCAACCCGTCCCTGGTTGCTACCCATATTAGTCCACGACTATCCTGTAAAAGAGCAATGGTATTATCATTACTCAGGCTTGAGAGAGGTTTTGCAGCATTATGGTGATAATATAGGGAAAAATCACCCGTTTTTTTTTCAAATACATCTATGCCATTGGAAGTGGCAATCCAGATATCGCCATTTTTTGCCTCCAATAAATCGCAAACGTAACTACTATGAACAGAATGGTAGCCGGTTGCCTTGAAGTGTTGGAAGGTATTGCTGCTCTTTTCATAACGATCGAGTCCTGATGAGAAAGTTCCTATCCACAAACGTTGCTGCGAATCTTCCATTATCGACCATATTGCATTATCCGAAATACTCGAGCTGTCGGTATTGCTGTGCCTGTAATGGGTAAAATTCTTTCCATCAAAACGATCGAGGCCCCCAAAATAAGTACCAATCCAAAGGATGTTATTATGATCAAGGCAAAGGCTTACCACTACATCATTACTCAGGCTGTTATCATTAGAAGGGTTATGGGAGTACTTAATAAATTTACCCGTTTTACGGTTGAAATAGAGGAGACCCCCGCCATTGGTTCCAATCCAGATATTTCCTTTCTCGTCTTCAAGAAACCTGTTGATATCATTGTAGGATAAACTATTCGGATCAGAAAGCTTGTGGTGGTACAGGGGAAATTTAATAATACTTTTATTATAATAGCAAAGCCCCTTCTTAAAAGTACCTATCCAAATAATACCGCTGTTATCTTTATACATTGAATTGATACTGTTTTGGGCGATGCTGTAATTATCGTCTTCGTCGTTCAACAGGTAATTGATGGTAAAATCTTTTTTATCGAGGATGTTGATGCCCCCATGGTCAGTGGCTAACCATATCAAATCATTTCCGTCCTGCACCACTTTTCTTATAACGTCATTATTGAGGCTTTTAGAACTGTTTCCTTTCGCAATATGTACTACCTTGTGTTGCGAAACATTATAATAAAAAATGCCCCGGGGCCTGCCCGGAGAAAATATCCACAAGTCGTCCTGCGCATCGCTGTAAATCTCGTAAGCTGTTAGTTCAGTGGCTGCTTTTTGCCCTGGCACAATAATACTACTGTCTAATGTTTTACCACTAGTGCCATCCATCTTTTTTAAGAGGCCATTGTTGTAGATCGCCCAGATAAAATTACTGTCGCTTATTGCAAACCCGGTAATATTTACAGACGCGGTAGGTTCACTTAAATAATGAACCGTTTTACCTGTCCCTGGCTCATATTTGTAAAGACCTGTAGTGGCGCCGAGGAGCCAAAAATTGCCCTGGTGGTCCTTTTTCAGATCAAGGAGGGAGGCATCGGGAACCCCAAGTGCCTTTAGGGAGGTTTGAGGATGGCGGTTAAATTTTTCCTTTAAAAGATCGTATATAACCAAACCACTTTTCGTATTGATCCATAACTTATGATTTGGTCCTTCAAATATTTGTTCAATTTCTTCATCGTTGATGGAAGTTGTATCCCGGAGATCATGCTTGAATGTTTTGAACCGGTAACCATCGAAGCGGTTAAGACCGGAGCGCGTCCCAAACCACAAGAATCCCTTTTCATCTTTAAAAATACAATTGACTTCATTATTGGAAAGTCCCTGCGATATATCTATTCTGGAGAAGCGATACTGGCTCGGTTGTGCATGTAATGGAAAATATAATAATAGAGAAAGCAGACGGGTTATATAGGGAAGAATTCGCATAGCAAAACAGGAAAATACAAATTACGCCTTTTTACTAATTTAACAGAAACGATTCGGTTATTTACAGGCACGATATTTTCTCAACCAGTTTAGTCACCCCATCACAGGAAAGTATAAAAAAAATTTACCCGGCAATGATGTTGTTATTGATTTGTTATCCCTAATTTGCTAGAGTCAGGGTGACATACCTCATGGGAGCTATCGGACTTTTGCCTGGGTATGGCAGGCATTGCGGGTCTTTTTATTTTGTTAAATTTGACAGCGTACGTTACCTGGTGGTTGACCGTTTTTCTGGGCTGGTATAAATTGTAAAGGAATTATTTTATTTTGCCTCGTCGTTTTAGCCTGGGCAGTTGGGTCCAGGGATGGTCTTTGTAGCGTTTAGGCAATTTATTTGTAAAGAAAGAATAATAATAGTAGTGGTTTTTGGGCAGAAATAGAAGTAATGAGTAGCCATTTGAGCCCGCATAAATTATTTTGAAAATGAAAGTACTGGCATTTGGAATTGTGAAAGATATTTTCAATAACTCATATCTGGTTATTGACAATAAGGATGCATCGTCAGTTGATGAATTGAAAGCATTTCTTGAGAAAAAATTTCCTGCATTAAAAGAATTGGCATCGTACATGATAGCCATTAACGAAGAATATGCCTCAGAAAATATAGCCATAAAAGAAAGAGATGAAATCGCTATTATACCGCCGGTAAGCGGGGGCTGAGTTAAAACGATCTTAGTAAAGTTAAAATGAATAGTAGTATTGAAATATCTGCGCAACCATTAAACATTCAGTCATGTATTGACTGGGTACTATCGCCCGGAAGTGGCGGGGTCAATATTTTTGTTGGCACAGTCAGGAACGAAACAAAGGGAAAAAAAGTGATAAAACTTTTGTTCGAGGTATTTGAATCCATGGCAATAAAAGAAATGCAGAAACTTGCAGAAAATATTTTACAACAATGGCCTGTTCATAAAATCGTAATTCACCATAGGAGCGGTGAACTAAAGCCCGGGGATGTTGCCGTTGTGATTGTTGTGTCTGCTGCCCACAGGGATGCTGCGTTTATGGCCTGCCGTTATACGATTGATACGCTGAAGCAGACGGTTCCTATCTGGAAAAAAGAATTTTTTGAAGATGGTGCCGTGTGGGTTGCGGCTCATCCGTAGCTAAGCATCTTCCATCCACGCCTGCAATCCGCCTTTTAAAGACACAATATTTTTATGGGGAAATTTAATCCTTAGCAGCCGCACGGCTTCCCCGCTTCGCTTACCGGTAGCGCAATACACCAGGATATTTTTGTCATTGCTTGCAAAAAATATTTCTTTTTCAATTTCATCCAATGGAATATGAGTGCCGCCGATATGAAATTGATTTCGCTCCTCTGGCGTTCTCACATCCACCAAATCATATAAATCGTCTTTCAAAATTTTTTTAAAACCCTTTACGGAAATTGTTGGCACATCATCGGTTTTTGTTAACTCCGTAATCAGCGTTTTAGTGGCAAAGCCGGTTTTAATAATACGGCTTTGCATGGTTTGAACATCCAATATTAAAATTTTCCCGGCCAACAACTCACCGGTACCGGTAATATATTTGATCACTTCGTTTGCCTGCATGCAACCTATGATCCCCGCTAATGTCGGTATTACGCCACCTTCCGCGCAATTGGGTATCATGGAAGCATTCGCCTTTGGAAACAGATCCCGGTAATTGGTGGTTCTGCTCCCATCTTGATTTGCCACATTCCACACGGCTACTTGTCCTTCATATTGATAGATAGCGCCATATACCAGTGGCTTGCCTGATAACACACAGGCATCGTTCAACAAATATTTTGTTTCAAAATTGTCTGTACCGTCAACAATAATATCATATGGTTCAAGAAGGTCCATTACATTTTCCGAAGTGATTCTTACTTCATGCGGTATTAGTTGAATACCGGGATTTTGTTGCTGCAGTTTTTTACAGGCAATCACTACTTTCTTTAAACCAATTTCTAAGGGAGTGTATAATATCTGCCGGTGCAGATTGCTGGTGGCAATCGTATCAAAATCTGCAATGCCGATGGTTCCTGCGCCTGCGGCGGTTAAATATTGCGCCGAAGGACATCCAAGGCCACCGGCGCCAATAATAAGTACTTTTGCATTTTGTAATTTCTGCTGAGCGCTTCCGGTAAAACCAGGCAGGGCGATCTGGCAACTGTATCGTAAAAAATCAGGATCCACTTTGTATCAATTTTTTTTCATTGATCATTCTTTTTGCATCTTCTGCGTCACCCGGTGTATTAACATTTTTTAATGCTGCCGGTTCAGGCGCATTGAGAATGGTTACATTACTATTATTCATCAGGACTTTTCTTGGACAAGTGAATCCCTGTGATAAAAAACTGAGTAAAACAGGATAGCTCCGCGGCTCCCAAATAGTGATCAAAGGTTCCGGCAAATTGTCGTGCGGACTTCGAAATGTGGTTGCCATTGATGAGGCATTCCTGTTCTTTTCCAGGTATTGTAAAGTGGATGAATCCAGTAAAGGAAGATCGCAGGCTACAATATACCATCCGGCATCTGGCCGCTCCCGAAAAGCTGAAAGTACGGCTCCGTAAGGGCCGAGGCCTATAAAACTATCTGTGATATATTTATAACCGGCTGTTATTTCTTTTTGTTGTTCCTCACGGCATGAAATAAAAACATCATTACATATATTTCCAAGCAAATCTGCCATATAATATTTTTGTTCCTTTCCATGCCAGTCTGCCCTGCTCTTATCATAGCCCATGCGCAGGCTTTTTCCACCGGCTAAAACAAGCCCGTTCAACACAGGAATGGACTGCTGTATTTTTTCTGCAAAGAATGCGACGATGTTGTCGATATCATTCAATTTGTAAATGGGTAATTGTTGCCAGCGTGGTAAAGCCTCCTTTACAAAATCAAAAACTTCGGTTGAATTATCAGCTAATAAAATGAGTTGCACATTGGTTAATTGTTTTAATCTTTTGGCAAGCGATTCTTTTTTTATTTCATCAATTATAATAACCTGTGCCTTTGCTTCATGATGGTTGCCGTTCACCAAAACCATATCCATTCCTGAAAAAAATTGCCTGAAATGAAATGGATTACCTGATATTGTAAAGTGATATTGTTGAAAATTTATTTCATCCATATATTCCGTCGTGGCGCCATGAGCTAACATACCCGGCAGTTCTATTTGTTCTTCTCCTTTGTTATGTTCGGCGTCCGCATAGCCACATGTATATGAACCGGACATAACTTCAATAATTGAAGCAGCCAATGTTTTAATGTTACGGCATGTTGTTCCGGTAACGGCCCATTCATTGCGGCAAAAAAAACCGTAACCAGGCTTTGCAATATCATTATGCTTATGATGTTCTTTTGAAATCATTTTTACCTCCAGTTTTTTCCATGAGTTTTGTTTCTTTAATTATAATATCATGGCTTAGCGATTTGCACATATCATATACCGTTAGCGCAGCAAACGATGCACCAACAAGGGCTTCCATTTCTACGCCTGTCTTTGCGGTGACGGTGGCGGTGCAATCAATTTGCAAATTACTATTTTCAGTAACACCAATATGAATAGTGCAATTATCAAGCCCAAGAGGATGGCACAGGGGAATGAGATCGCCTGTTTTTTTTGCAGCCATAATGCCGGCAATTATGGCTGTATGAAATACAGATCCTTTTTTGGATTGAATATCATTACCGGAAAATTTATCCAGAACATCTTTCGGTAGTTCAACGATGCTTCTTGCGGTGGCAGTTCGCCGCGTGATTTGTTTTAGGGTTACATCCACCATGGATGGATTTCCCTTTTCATTTAAGTGCGTGAAGTCATTCATTCATTTTTATTTACAAAGACAGGTTCATCAATAAGGCCATATCCTGAAAATTTCTCCTTTTGCAAAGTTATTTTGTTCTGCCGGAAGTTCCATAAAGGCTTGCGTCTGGAGTAAATTGGAAAAATCGCCCGAGCCATTGCCTTCAACAGGGGTGGCCAATATTTTACCCTTTTCTTTTGTTAATTTGACTTGTAAAAAATAGACCAGGTTGGGCATAAACGAAAAATCTTCACTTAGGATGGCATGTTCTTTATCAATGAGTAATCCCGCGGAGGCGCAAAGCCACGGTAAAAAATAACGATGTAAGCACATAAAAGTTGACACCGGGTTACCAGGGAATGCAAACACCAGTGAATCGTTTTTATCAACACCAAACCAAAAAGGCTTTCCGGGTTTTTGCTGCACTTTGTGAAAAAGTTTTGTAACGGAAACCGATGCTAAAGCCTGTGGTAAATGATCGAACTTGCCCATTGAAATTCCGCCACTTACGATAATGACATCATATGTTTCCAGGCATTTTACAATTAGTTTTTTAGTTTTTTCCAGGTCATCAGGCAGGTGTTGCATATCTGCATGCAGGCAGTATTGTTGCAATACCGCTTTTATCATATAATTATTAGAGCGCCTGATTTGAAATGGCGAAGGCTTTTCATTGACTTCTACCAGTTCATCTCCGGACGAAATAATTATTACACGGGGTAATTTTTTTACCGCAAGTGTTTTTCTGCCAACCGACGCGGCGATACCTATGATTGCAGGTGTTATTAGCTCATTAGCAAAGGCAACAACTTCATGTTGCTTTTTATCTTTTCCTTTTAAATGAATGCTTTGGCCTTTTGTTACCGATGGGGTAGTGATGGTGGCTATTCCATTTTCAATAATAGTATCTTCATAGCGTATAACCGTATCCGTTGTTGCGGGCAGGGCGGCACCGGTCATTATTTCAATACATTCACCAGGATCGTTTATATCAATGGTTGTGTAACCCGCTGCCTGGGTGGCTATTATTTTAAAGGAATGGATGCCATTTTCAAGTGCGTCAAAGCTAATAGCAATTCCGTCCATGGTTACGCGGTTAAACGGGGGAAGGTCCCTGTCTGCAGTAATATCTGCAGCGAGCACTCGTCCCAAAGCATCGTCAAAGGGAATATTTTCGATGCCGAAATTTTTAACTTTTGATTGAATTATTTTTTCCGCTTCTTCAACCGTTATCATTATTCTTATTTAAGCAAATTGAATAAAAAGATTATCCCCCGATAGTCGCCATAGATTCGTGCACGGGGGTTTTTTCATTTCTCGATTTTTCCGCTGCCCAGCCATCAAGGTGCCTGTGGCTAAGTGCGGCAAGTATAGAATTTTGCAAATAGGCATCATCAAATCCCTGGCGGATTATATCTTTTACGTTTATCACGCCACCATCATAAAGACAGGTTTTCAATTCGCCCTGGGGCGTAATGCGAATGCGGTTGCAGGTACCACAAAAGGAGCGGGAATACGCAGCAATAACACCAACGTTTCCTTTATGGCCGGGGATTTGGTAATTATATGAAGTGGAAAAAGGCGGATCGGGAATTTTCCGGATACCGGGAAATTTTTCTTTGATGGTATTTAAAATCCGGACATGGTCCCAGGGCAGGCTATTTAAATGAATACCTTCACCATTGAATGGCATTTCTTCTATAAAGCGAACACTTACCGGCAGCGATTTGGTAAGCGTTACCAAAGGAATAATATCTTC
>JBDTOV010000197.1:0-10218 GCA_039933035.1 Ginsengibacter sp.
AATTATTTCCCGGCAACATTCGGTGGTAATTTTGGAATAGATTCTTCATCAACACCAAAAGAATATGAGCATATTGAAGCTATTTCAGTAGGCATTGGGGTAACGTACATAATGAGGTTAAACCAAAAATCAGTAGAGAGTTGTCCGCGTAAGTATGAAATCTTCCATTCAATACGAACATGGGAAAATGCGCGGGCAGCAAATGCATTCTCGCGCAATGTAAAAAAGGGATTGGCTGATCCGGTAAAAAGCTGGCATTTGGAACAAATTGATAATGATAATTGGAAACTTTGCGAAATAGTGAACAAAGAAAAAAGTACTGTTATTAATTTGACGAGAGACACTGCGGGAGGATACTAATTATTAAAATCTTAACTGTTGCATTTAATAAATAAATGAGATTTCAATCGTGGTTAAGAAAAATATATGAGGCTACCCTTTGCTATTGGTAGATATACATTTTGAGACAAAGACGTAAAGCAATGGGTTCAATGGGGATTTGATTATTTAAAATATGACTGGAACCCTATATACCTTCCTAAACAAAAGCCATGTATGATGCTCTGCGATCAAGCGGCCCCGATATAACATTAAGCCCGTCTAAAAGCACGCCATTTGCCTCTATTGGTGAATTATAAAAGCTCGCCAGTATATGGCCCACGGGCGGAGACATCGGGGATAGCAGGAAAAGCTTAAAGGTCCGTTTTTAAACACAGGATAAATGGGCTCCCAACGCAGGGCCAGGTCATTGGAACGATCCTGACATGATGATCATTGGTTTGATAGGCTGGGGCAAGATCCCCGGCCTACTAATCTTACGCCGGATGAACAATATTCACACATGAGCGCATGGTGCCTTGTGTCGGTGCCCCTTCTGTTAGGTTGTAATCTTACAAAGCTTGATGATTTTACTCTAAGTCTGTTAATGAATGATGACGTAATTGCGGTAAGCCAGGATCCTTCGGGAAACAAGCTGGGGTGGTTTCAAGACAGGATTGCCGACTGAACGCCAGGGATATGTCAGATGGAAGTAAAGCGGATGGACTGTTTAATGTAACGGACAACATTACACGAAAAATAAGGTTGAAATGGACCGATCTCGGATTTAGTGATTTGTTTTTCCAAAGGCTTCGGGTACCGTAAGAAATTTGTTTGAATATTGAATCAGGAAGGAGTCCGGTTAGATATGCCCGTTTACCTTCGGTAGAGTAGAAGCGCTTCTTTCTTTTTGGACTATTGGGAGCTGAATACATCAATTAATTTGTAATGGTTCCCAAAGATAATGTGCTACAAAAAATTGTGCTTTTAGGGAGAGATTCAAATATTCGTACCCTTTTGATAAATCTGCTCCAAAGGCGCAGCACTGCAAATGTATCCGTGCGGCTTTTAAGCTGCCACTTAGCGTATATCTTTAGCTGCCACTTTATGTCCTGGCCCTATCCTTATTTCAAAAGAAAAAAGCTGACCATTAATTACACCATGATCTCCTGCCGGTAAAGATTACAAATAATAAATACATTATCCTTAGGATTCAATAAAAAGGGCTATCTGTTTGCTAGAATTTTCTATATTTCAAAAAAGCTTCTACAGGGTCAATGCCCATCAAAATTGCTTTTCTTACCAGGTTTTCAGTCTGTAACACTTCCTCAGTTTTAATTACTACTTCTTCGGCTATTTCACCTGGAATGATGATGATACCATCCCGGTCGGCCACCAGGTAATCATCTGTATTAATAGTTACCGTGCCAATTTTTACCGGCTGGCCGTATGCAATAGGAATCCATTTGCACACAATGTCCACCGGGGTATAATATTTGCAAAAAACAGGAAATCCCATCCTTTCAATAAATGCACTATCCCGACAACCGCCGTCAACAATGTAACCCCTCACATTTTTATAATGAAGCGTTTCTGAAGACAATTCGCCCATATATGCCAATTCGTTATCATTGGGCTGGCAAACGACAATACTGTCGGCAGGAGCTTTGGACAGCAATTCACACCATTTCAATAGTGTCTGGTCTGCATCCATCCCTTCCACCCTTTTTCCTTCAATTGTGAAAACTCTTCCGGCTATTTGGTGCCTTACATCCAAAGGCCTGATTGTGCCAGGTAAGGTTTGATCGGTGAAACCCATTGCTCTCAATACATCGAAAACTGCTCCCGAATAACACGCCTGTAAACGATCAGCTAAAATTTGCATTTTTTTCATAAAAATTAATCTATTGTTAAATGGAAACTTTTTATAGGAGTTGGTTTCAATTGGTAAAAATCAAAAACAATTATCTCATTCCTTCCTTTTTTCAACCGGATCGCCGTACAATATGATCTTCGTTGAGGGCCCTATGTTCCAAAATCTGCCAGGGTTGTGCCCATTGACATACAGTATCCCTTTAGTATAACCACTCCTATCAAAATAAGTACTCTTTTTAGGAAGCTCAAAATTTCCGGTAAAAAAAATATATAGCTTATTGTCGCCAATTTTATATTTGGGTCAGGCTTGTTTGTTCTTATTAAATTTTCATCCACTGGAAACTGCTTTATTTGCCGGTTCATCAATGTCATTCCATTTAACGTAGCCAATAAACAGATACTTACACCTCATAATTTAAAATTTGCCTGGAATAGACTTATTTCTCCATCCTTTTTGCGATTAAAATTAAATGAAGGTATATAGAGAGTAATGAAGGTATATAAATTAATGTTGTATAGAAAAGTATTCATATTAATTAATATCGCGATCTACATAATACACATTCATATATTTCTATCAGTCGAAAAAGTAAAAGTAATTTTTTGGTTTGCGATAGCAAATAGAAAATCCGATTGTATTGATAGAGTATATTATTTTTTATAAAGACATTTTAGAAAGATGGTTCTGCAGTAAAAAATAATACATCGTGGCTTCCTTCCCGACGCATCCGGAAACATTCTTTGCCAGCATAGGTATTTATATGCTGATTATATTTTTTAATAACTTTTATTATTTCTATAAGTTCTCTAAGAACCATTATCAATGAATAATGTCTGATTTGAATTTGCCCTTTCCTGATGGCAAGCAATAATAAAAGAACTGAAAAATAACCAGGGCCAGGATTTGGTTTCATAAAAAAGAAATTCCATCTTTTGAAAATTTGGCAATCAAAGTGTAAAATCACGTGCATTATCCTGATGCCTGCCGAAATAAAGAGCTGATACTGATGCTGTCGTTATTTTCTCAATATCACTAACCCTTCTTCTGCTGTCTTCTTTATGGTTAATTCCCCTTAGTAAATCATCGGCTAAACAAAAAATTGATATAATTTATCTTTGTTGAACAGCGGTAAATATGTTGTAAGTATCGTAACTCAAAATTATTAATTACCGATGTTCTTTTTATCTGTCAACTTGATTTAATTAAATGGATTATCCCATTGATATGAATAAACAAAATATAAAAGGAGAAATCCTGTACGTAGAAAACTGAAGGTAATTCAATGGAAGAAATCGGATCGAAATGGAAAACAAGAAACCGGAAAAAAATCGCCGACAAAACTGTCATTTAAAAGTTTATATGCGAAAAATTAATTAACTTATGAGCGGACAAATAATTAGATTTGAAATTAAAAAAAATGTTTTACTTTGGAAAAGTAATATATATTAGTTAGGAATTTACATTGCCTGCATCTCTAATAGTTTTAATCCCGTAAGAATAAATAATAATGACAGTTTCTTTAGTATCCTCATGAGTTTAAGTATAGGTTGTACTCTAATTCGCAATTTAGGCTATGTTTGAAAAAATAAAATTAAAAAGAAGCCGAAGGGCATATTGGAAAGGTAAAGGGAGGAGGACACTTATGATTCCAAATGCTGCATTAGGAAAACTTATTGCCAGGGGTACTATTTTTAATACGATTTATGTGACTGATATAGGATATTATCCCAAAGCAATATCCCATTATGTAAAACGAGAAAAAGGTAGCCCCGAAAATATTATTTTTTATTGCTCCGCCGGAAGTGGGTGGTATGAAACTTCTTATGGGTATTTTCCGGTGAGTTCCAACCAGTTTTTTATTTTGCCCAATAATCAAACACACCGTTATGGAGCAGATGAATTAGACCCATGGACTATTTATTGGATCATGTTTTCAGGAAAAATTTCTGAAGAAATTATTAATATTAAATCAATAGAACATTGTTTTAAACCCCATACCCTTCTTCATCCTGAGGTATTCTTTAATTTGTACGATGATATGTTTAATACGTTGTCTGAGGGATACGCATTGACGAATCTTTTATCTGCCAATATGAATCTTTGGCTTATTTTAATGCAATTCATGCATCAGAATATTAGTGGGCATAAAAAATTAGAAGTCAAGCCGATAAAGGGCATAATCGATTTCATGAAAAAGAATTTATCTATAAAGCTAACTGTTAATGACATGGCGGGTAGGGTCTGTTTTTCCGCATCGCACTTTAATAAACTTTTTAAATTGCAAACAGGTTATTCTCCTTTGGATTATTTTATTCATTTAAGGATGCAAGGTGCCTGTGATTATCTCAATAATACAGATTTAAGAATAAAGGAAATCGCGTCCTTAGTTGGTTATGATGATCCCTATTTATTTTCAAGAATATTTACAAAGACGATTGGTAAATGTCCCCGAAATTACCGTACTACCGTCAAGATTTAGTTCAGAATTCCCCGTAATAATCCGGAAAATGCATTTTACCAAATAGTTTTAGCAAAATTGATTAGCAGAAATCCTTTGCGGGAATTAGCATCACAAATGCCCTCACCCTTTTATGTGAAAAGTGGTTGTTGCGGTAAGCCCTTCATGAAGCAGAAGCTGGCATTAGCTGTATTAGTACTAAAATATTATCTCCTATTTTCATGGAAACCCTGAATTGAATAATCCATCTTTTTGATGTTATAATCTATTTTTTCAAGTTTTTACTTTTCTATTTTTGTTCTGCTTGATTATATGCTTAATTAATTAACGAAGTCATCCAAAGAATCAAATCCTCCCTACGTTTAGAATTTTTGCAAACTCTATATTGGTAATAGGTTTAAAAGGCTTTTATTACCAATATCAAAACAACGTTGTACAATAACAACGTTGTGAAATAAAATTATATTTAATAACAATTCAAAAACTGCAATTATGATTTACCAATTCTATGTATCTATGAGAAAAGGGTTACGAATTTGTGGTATCCTTTTATTTATGTGTTCATATGGTTATTCGCAACAGACGATTTCAGGGAAGGTTACCTCCGGAAACGATAATTCGCCTTTGCCGAATATAACAGTTGTGGTTAAGGGAACTTCCATTGGTGCTACCAGTAATGACGATGGAAGTTACTCGATTAAAGCCGCCGGAAATTCTGTATTAGTTTTTAGTTCCAGCACTTTTCAAAAGAAGGAAATACCCGTTAACAATCGAACACAAATTAATGTTGCCTTAGAAGAAAGTGTAACAAATTTGAACGAAGTTGTGGTCGTTGGTTATGGTACGCAGAAAAAAGTTGATCTTACTGGTTCAGTATCTACTATAAGTGCTCAGGAACTAACTAAACGTCCTGCAACTAACGTTGAGAATCTATTGCAGGGAAAGATTCCTGGCCTTGAGGTTTCATCAGCTTACGGAAAGCCGGGAAATGAGGGTAACTCTTTACGTATTCGTGGATTGGGTACTTTTAGTAGTGCGGGTAGTAATCCTTTGGTTCTGATAAATGGAGTTAATGGTGACATGACTAACCTGGATCCGAATGACGTGGAATCCATTTCTGTTCTGAAAGATGCAGCCTCCTGTGCCATCTATGGTGCCCGGGCTGCAAACGGTGTAATTCTTATTACAACAAAGAAGGGTAAAGCAGGAACTCCTACTATATCGTATAATAGTAGTATTCAGGTTCAAAATGCAACCAGGCTACCCAAACTGTTGAGTAATTCTGCTGATTATATGCAATTTTGGAATGAGGGTCGGATTAGATCGGGACAATCTGCCTACTTTAGCCAGACAGAGATCGATGCATATAGAAATAACACAAACGATCCGGTTCGCTACCCCAATTTTAACTGGATTGACCATTGTTTCAAGACAGCTATTACAAACAATCAATCGATAAATATAGGAGGTGGAAATGAGAGATCAACTTTTAATCTGTCTCTTGGCTATTATGATCAGCCTGGAATTACGAGCACATATGGATTTAAAAAATATAATGCCCGTCTTACTGCTGAAACGAAAGTAAAAGAATGGCTCACAATAGGCGGTGATATTCAATTTGTAAAAAAAGATATAAACGAAAGCAACTGGGATAACTCTGTAGACTATCAAATTCTCGCTATTTACGGGGCCGCGCCACTCTATACTCCTACCATGAAGCTGCCAGACGGGACTACCGGATATGTTGCAAGATATAGTAATGAAATAGGTGAATGGACGGTAAGAAATCCGGATGCACAAGATGCGAGTGGAAGCAGGACGGACACACGATACAATGTGGTTCCACAATTTTATGCAGAAGCAAAAATATTTAAGGATCTGACCTGGTACACCAAAGGGGCAATTACCTATGACTTTGCCGCCGTTAAAAACCATGAACATGCTGTTGACAATTACTATTTCAATGATGGTTCTTTTGCCCATAACAATGCTCCACAAGCACTTGGTGTTCAGGAAAACTGGAATCAAAACTTGTTGAATACCTTTTATTCAACATTAGACTATCATAAGAGTTTTAACGAAGTCCACCATCTGAATGTATTGGCTGGTTACAACCAGGAATCCAATAAATACCGTAGTCTTGGTGGAACTAAAGTTACTTTTCCCACTCCAGACCTCCAGGAACTTAACGCAGGGTCCTCTTTGGGACAAACTACTTCCGGCACGGCTAATGAATGGGCTATAAGGTCATATTTTGGTCGTGTAAATTATAACTTCAAGGATAAATACCTGTTTGAAGCCAACGGACGTTATGATGGAACTTCCAGAATTGCTCCAAATAACCGTTGGGGATTCTTTCCTTCATTATCAGCAGGTTGGAATATTACACAAGAGCCATTCATGAAAAATGTAAGCTGGCTTCAAAATCTGAAAGTGAGAGGATCATGGGGGAAACTCGGTAACCAGAATGTAGGGACATATCCTTACCAGGCCGTTTTGTCCACTACCTCATATCCGTTCAATACTGCCTATCCCGGGGCATTAACGACCCGTATGGTGGATCCGTCGCTGAAATGGGAAACCACTACCATTACTGATATTGGCGCAGATATTAATGTGAAAAACGGATTGTTCACTGCAGCCTTCGATTGGTTTAACAAAGTTACCGACGACATTCTTTACAATATACCAGTACCCGCAAGCATAGGATTATCAGCTCCTACTGTTAACTATGGCAAAATGAAAAACACAGGTTTTGAAGTCCAACTTGGCACTGCAAATCGACTGGGCGACTTCGGATATAATGTAAATGTAATTTTCACTCATTATAAAAATGAGGTTCTTAGGATACTGGCGCCGTCTTATGGTAATACAACCATTCAGGAGGGCCTTCCATTTAATTCTTTCTACATGATCCAATGGGCCGGAATCTTTCAGAACCAGGCTGAAATTGATAAATCAGCAAAGCAACCATTTAATCCAAAACCAGGGGACCTGAAATTCAAAGATGCGAACGGAGATGGCGTCATCGATGCTAAAGATCGTGTCGTTGTTCCCGGCGCTTTCCCTAAGTTTGATTACAGCGGCAGCATAAATCTTAGCTGGAAAAACTTCGACTTAAGTGCATTCATCCAGGGCGTTTATGGATTAAAAGCTTCTACCCAGGGATTAACCTGGGGATTAACACCGTATATACAAGGTTCCCCTCCGCCAGTTGATTTTGTGAAGGATCGGTGGACAGGGGAAGGTTCAACCAATAAGAATCCGGCAATGTATATTTCAGGATATGGGCCTGTAACTGGTACTACTAATACTTACTTTTTGCTCGATGCATCTTATGTGCGGTTGAAGAATCTGGCGATTGGATATGATATCCCAGGTAGCCTTTCCCGAAAAATCGGATTTAAAAACATCCGTGTTTATGTTTCAGGAGACAACATGATAACCATCACTAAGTGGCCGGGATCCGATCCAGAGAAAGCCAATACCGGCTGGTTTGAAGCTTATCCACAATTAACGACTTACTCTTTGGGAATAAAGGTAAAACTTTAATAAAAAAACTATAAGACTATGAATAAGTATATAAAAAATATCGCTGTTAAAAGTATAATAATTGTATTTATTATTTTCTCTTTTATAAGTTGTAAAAAAGACTTTTTGGACAAAAATCCACTGGACGCAATCTCTAGTCCTACATTTTGGAAAACCCAGAACGATGCCGATATGGCTTTGGCTGGGTGCTATGCCCGGCTTAACTGCAATACTTTTAATTGGGAGGGTAACATGGCGCTTGATATTATGGCCGGAGATGCATGTGAAGGAGGGCAAAGTTTAGGTGCCAGTTCTACAGGCACATTTGCATTAGGTCAAATGGAACCAACCTCAGGAGGTATTCTTTCTGGTGTCTATAGTGATTGTTATAGGGGTATTTCTACTTGCAATTTTTTCCTGGCAAATATTGATAAGGTATCTATAACCGATGCCATTAAGTCTCAATACACAGGAGAGGTTCTCTTTTTAAGGGCATTGTTCTACTTTACCCTTTCAGATGTTTATGGCGGTGTGCCACTTTATACTGAGTCGCCGGCCACTATCGCGGAGGCAGAAGTTAAGCAAAGCACCAAGGAAGAAGTTGTTGCACAGGTACTCGCTGATCTGGAGATTGCTATTGCAAATCTCCCAAATACAGCTTATGATGGACATGCTGTAAAAGGTTCAGCGTTAGCTCTTAAATCCAGGGTATTGTTATTTAAACAAGATTGGGCTGGTGCAGCAACTGCAGCCCAACAGGTTATGACAGACGGGAAATTTGATCTCTACGACAACTACCAGAACTTGTTTTTAGCAGCGGGTCAAAACAACAATCCGGAAATCATGTTCTCTACCAGGTATCTCAATCCAGATAATTCCAGCCAGCAGGATATTAGAATAGAGTGGCATGCAATCTGGAATCCACGCCAGGAATTGGCCGATGCCTTTGAATGTACAGATGGCCTGCCAATTTCCCAGTCGCCTTTATACAATCCGGCTGACTGGAAATTGAACCGCGATCCGCGAATGTTGTTAACGCTAAAAGCATTTGCCGACCCGGCAGTAAAAGCTTCGGGTGAGATTGTTCCATACGCTTATAATGGTAGTTCCGTAACAGGATACGAACCTACTAAAGGTGCTAATGTTGAAGCACTGCCTGTGGATTATTCCACCAAAAGTGAACAGGATTGGATCTTAATAAGATATGCTGAAATTTTATTGAATTTTGCCGAAGCAACAAATGAAATAAGTGGACCTACCGCAGCTGTTTACGATGCCATCAATCAAGTCCGTACAAGGCCAGGTATCAATATGCCGCCAATCCCGGCCGGATTAACGAAGGATGTAATGCGGGCACGCATCTGGCATGAAAGGAGAGTTGAATTTGGAATGGAAGGTCGAAGATACAGCGATATCAGGCGTTGGAAATTGGCAGAAACTTATCTTAATTCCCTGGTTCTGCCTGGATCAGGCACCAAATATGTATTCGATCCTGCAAAGAATTATCTATGGCCCTTTCCGCAATCTGAAATTGATGTAAATAAAAATTTAGTACAAAATCCTGGGTACAACTGAGTGTCAGTCACGAACAACAAGTAGTTCTACTGTATAAGATGGACAAGGATCTTACCAGCGAAATCAAAATGATGTTATGATTAAGACACTAACTTTTATTCTTTTGTTTCCAATAAGTTCAATAATGTTTGGACAGGGTTCTCAGAAGTCGAATATCTACAATGGTAGATTCTGCAGAGGTTCGGGTGACGTTGATTTTCTTCGTCTGATAGATGAATCATTTGCCTTTTTCCATCCTAACCCAACAGTGCCTAACCTCACAATGGTCTATAAGCCTGAGTGGGATACTTTTAGTGAAGGAGCCGGATGGAACGCCTGGTGGATTCAAAATAGCTATGGGTTCTCATACGCCTCTACTCCTTTTCTTCCAGAGCCATGGTTCTCCATTTTGCAACGATCGTGGGATCTGTTCTGGGATAATCAGGGTGATGGTAAACGCAGGGGAATGTGGGGAGGCGAC
>JBDTOV010000198.1:0-9868 GCA_039933035.1 Ginsengibacter sp.
ATTCTTTTTTGGGATGTAAAATCAACATACACAAGTCCGAAACGGGGATAATATCCTTCGGCCCATTCAAAATTATCAAGAAGTGTCCATACGAAATACCCGGTAACATTCACGCCTTCCTGCTTTGCACGAAGTACCTGCGCAATATGATCTTTTAAATATTTGACTCTTTCGGTATCATGTACTTCACCATTTTTTACAATATCGGTAAACGCAGCTCCATTTTCAGTAACCATTAAAGCAGGCATATTTTTATAAGCGCTGAATTTTTTCAAAATGTAATAAATTGATTCAGGATAAACTTCCCAATTCATTAAGGTGGATGCAACATTCCTTTTATCCGCTTTGATGATTTTCGCATTAAGGTAAGGCAGAAATACAGCATGCGTTACTATTTCCCTTGTATAATTTTGCACACCAATAAAGTCCATCCTGAAAGCAAGATCTTTTTCATCAGTATACTTTATAAACTTTTCAATACGCTGTAATAATTTTAAATTATTAACCGGGTAGCCTAAACCTAATAATGGCTCTATAAAAAGACGGTTCAGTAAGGCATCTACTTTTTTTGCTGCGATCACATCCCTCTCCATGTTGCGATGCGGCTCAATATGAGAACATGAAAATGTAGTGCCCACGTTACTTTGCGGCTGTAACGATTTTATTAAAGCACCACCTCTTGCCTGGCACAGCGCCGCATGATGTGTTGCCGCTAAAAAATTATTAATGCCTTTCTTTCCGGGCGCATGCACACCCAAAAAATATCCGGCACCGGCAAATACCATCGGTTCATTTAATACCATCCAGTTAGTAACCCTGTCACCAAATCTTTTTACACAACAAGTAACAAATTCCGAAAACCAATCAATAATATCTCTGTTAACCCAGCCGCCTTTTTTTTGCAATTCATGAGGCAGATCCCAATGATATAGGGTAACCCACGGTGTTATATTAAGTTCCAAACAAAAATCAATCACGCGATTGTAGAAGTCAATACCTTCATGGTTTACAGAGCCGGTACCCCCTGGAAATATACGGCTCCAGGCGATTGAAAAACGATAATTGGGAATATTAAGATCGGCCATCAGGCTGATATCTTTTGCATAACGATTATAAAAATCGCAAGCGACATCACCCGTATGATTTTGAAAGATTTTACCCCTTTTCTTTACAAAGACATCCCATATAGATGCTCCTTTAGCATCTTTGTCGCAACCACCTTCTACCTGGTAAGCAGCAGTTGAAACACCCCATGAAAAATCTTTTCCAAAATCTTCTCTTCGCAGCAACATAAAACTACCCGGTAATTTGATGGAGAATATTTCCCAGCCTTATCTTTCGCATTTTTCTTCCGGGATAAGAATCGTTTGTGGAAAATGCAGGCATATCAGAAAGTGATGTCTTATTCTGTGCAATTGCTGAATATTTATTAAAAATTTCATCGATTACTTTGCGGGTAATGTTTGGATAATCTACAGGAACAATGTTGTCCTCTTTTGCCCAATTCATTATTTTTTCAACCCTGGATACCTTTAATTTTTTTAATACCAATACACCCATTTCCTTAAGCGCTGCCGCATTACATTGCTGTTCATATTGACCTTTCATGGGTATCACCATTAATTTCTTTTGCAGGAACAATGCTTCAGCGGGTGTCTCAAAACCTGCTCCACACAATACCCCTGTGCAAGTCACCAGGCTTTTAATGAAAGAATCATTATTAATCGGACAAATAGAAATATTTTTTTCCCGGTATATTTTTTTTGTATGTTTTGAAAATACCTGCCACTCTACATCTTTTATTTCCTGTAGCACTTTAATGATCCGGCTATCTTCGTAAGCCGGTAAATACACTGCGTAGTGTGGAAGTTTTTGAATAATCGCATTCCTGATTTCTTCGCGAATCACCGGCGTAAATATTTTTTTACTATACGCTTTAAAATGAAAACCAAATTTATCTGTTACAGGCGCATAATTTTTTAAAATAGATTTTCCGATCATATCTATTTCAACCGGCCTGGGGCTTTTTTTATTTAATACAGCCACCTGGTGACTTAGGCCTACACAGGCTTTGTGCCGTAGACGACAAGCCCATGCGCTCACCGGTTCAAAATCATTTATTACCAGGTCATAATTTTCAACAGGAAGTTCTTTTACTTCATTATAAAATCTTTTAAGTTTTGCTTTTTTATAAGTAGATACCAGGTCAATACCGCCATGCTTTCCAAAAACAAAACTCATTCCTTTGAGTTTATATTTTACCGGGAAGTCCAGGTTCACATCGGCTTCTGTACCACTAACCAATACATCAAGCTCCCCTTTCTTTTGAAGCAAAGGAATAATATCCCTGGCCCTGCTTATGTGGCCATTGCCTGTACCTTGTATAGCATATAATATTTTCATTGCTGATTCATTAAATTAAATTCCTGCAGCATATTGCTAAAAAGCTGGTTATTGCTGAGTTCTGCTTCTTCCTCCCCTTCCGGAATTTCTTTTACTGTAAGTGCTTCATCATATCTGTAAATAGTCCATTCTCCTTCATTGTATTCTAGCGCCGTAAGGTTCTCTATCCAGTCGCCCGAATTTAAATACATAATAGAACCATGATGATTCGTTATCTCTTTCATTTCGGGTTGGTGAATATGGCCGCAAATTACATAATCGTATTTATTTGATATCGCAATATCGGCAGCAGTAGTTTCAAAGTTGTTTATGAATTTCACTGCACTTTTTACACTGTTTTTTATTTTCTTTGAAAGAGATAATTTTCCTTTCTTAAATATTTTAGCAGAAATAAAATTGGCAAACATATTTATCAGGATAAGGGTATCATAGCCAATAGCGCCAAGCTTCGCCAGCCATTTGGAATGCTGCATGGTTACATCAAAAACATCACCGTGAAAAAACCAGGCAGTTTTGTTATCCGCTAATGGAAGCACTACTTTATTTACGATGTGAAAGGGCCCCATTTTAAAGCCGCAAAACTTTCGAAGCATCTCATCATGGTTACCTGGAACATAATAAATTTTTACGCCCTTGCTCATCCAACCCATTACATGTTTTATAATTTTCATGTGGCTTTTGGGCCAATACCTTTTGCTGAATTGCCAGATATCAATAATATCTCCGTTAAGAACAACCGTTTTGGGTTTAATGGTTTTGAGATAGTTTAATAACTGTTTTGCCTGACAGCCATAAGTGCCAAGATGCACATCGCTCAGAACGAGTATTTCAACCTTTCGTTTTTTTTGCAGCATTATAATTGCACTTTGAAAAACTTAAGCGGCGAAGAAAAGGCCGATAAACGGTGGAGAAAAATCCTGATAATGATTTTCTGAAAGAAATAGGAAATTATTTTCATGACATGGAATTTAATGGTAAACAAAAGAAAATATACATCAAGTAAAAGAAAACAGGAATAGTAATGTAAAGTAAGGAACTGAATGTAATCAAATAGTTACGTAACTATTAAGAGAACATTAAATTGCCAGGAGTATCATTTGAAGTATCTGTATTATTATGGATGTCAAAGATCTGGTTGCAGAAGGGCTAGCTACCATAGGATCATAAGTTTTCGTTTTTAACCTGTATAATTGCAGCGGCAATACTTACCGCAATTTCTTCAGGGGTCTGGCTCTTAATTGATATACCAACAGGCGTATTAATTTTCGATAGAATATACTCATCAAAACCTTCCATCCGGTATTCAGCAAGCATCTTTTTCATTTTCGCTGCGCCTCCCAGCACACCGTGGTATTTAAATTTTTTGCTGATAAGTGATCACAGTGCTTCATCATCTGTCCGGTAACCAAAGGTCATTATCACCACATAATTATTTTGACCCGAAGGAACGTGCTTTGAAAGGACGTCATAATTTTTGGAGTATTTTTTTTCATGGACACTTTTATTCTTTTCCATCATAAATAAATCTTCCCTCGTATCAAACAAATGAATATAAAAATCCAACGTGTTCATAAGCCTGGAAAGCGCCAGGGCTCAATGGCCGCCGCCAATTATAAACAAATGATTTTTATAACCGGTATTTTCGGCATATTGCCAACGGTCATCAGCAATAAATTGGAAAGAATAGTTTTGGGCAGCATGAATTCCCTTTGAAAATACAAGGCCTTCCGGGTATATCTTCATTATGCCGATTTTATTATTCCTTACCGACCTGCATTTTTAACCCACTCAGGTATCGATGAATTTCCAAATGTAGAAGAAGCCTATCTCAGAAAGGTAATGCCTGTTATTGCCCGGCATCAATTACCCTTGCTGGTGCATTGTGAACTGGAAAGCAGCAAAAATGCTGTAACAGGTAACCATGCTTCTTATAAAAACTACCTGCTATCCCGGCCCAAAAAATGGGAAGATGACGCGATTGCGTTAATGATACAATTGTGTGAAGAATATGATTGCCGGGTGCATATTGTTCATCTTTCCTCTGCCAATTCAATTGAGCCAGTTGCAAAAGCAAAACAAAAAGGATTGCCCCTTACTGCTGAGACGGCACAGCATTATTTATTTTTTAATGCGGAAGAAATAGCAGACGGTGCAACGCAATTTAAATGTGTACCGCCTATTCGTGAAAAACAAAATAATGATCTCTTATGGCAGGCACTTAAAGAGGGAATTGTCGATTTTGTAGCAACGGATCATTCTCCTTCAGAGCCGGGTTTAAAAGAAACAGCATCAGGAGATTTTATGAAAGCCTGGGGCGGTATTGCATCACTGCAGTTTGCTTTACCCGCCTTATGGACAGTTGCAAAAGAAAGGAATTGTTCAACAAATGGTATGGCAAAATGGCTTTCAGAAAACCCTGCAAAACTTATCGGTATGCAAAAAAATAGGGGCAAAATTGAAGCCGGTTATGATGCAGACCTGGTAATATGGGATGATGAAAAAGAATTTTCCGTCACTGGAGAAATCATTCAGCATCGACATAAAATAACCCCTTACCTAAACCGTACTTTGTCCGGTAACGTGGAACAAACTTATCTTCGCGGCCTGAAAGTTTTTGAAAATGGAAGTTTTACGGCCCTGAATACAGGAAAGATATTAAAAATGGGTGTATAAAAACCCCCTGGCAATTTCATGGGCGAATATTAAATATTTAAAAAAATTATTAAAATCCGGCATGGTTATCAAAAAACATACAAATGAATGTTTCAAATAAGCAGCTAACAAACTATTAAATGAAAACCATTAAAATCAGGGCGGAAAAAATTCAATCAAGAATAGATCAACTGGCAAAATTCAGTGATGAACCGGATTGTATCAGTAGAATTTTTGGTACAAAAGCGTTTATAGAATGCCGTGATACCATTGAATTGTGGATGAAGGAGGCAGGGCTGCAAACGTATATCGACAACATGGGCAATGTGAGAGGCAAGTTGCTTTCTGAAAAACCAGACGCAAAACTTTTTGTAATTGCTTCTCATTTTGACACAGTAATTGATGCAGGTAAATACGATGGCATCCTGGGTATAGTTGCGGGATTGGACATCTTGGAAAAATTACTTACAGATAAAACAAACATTCCCTTTGATATTGAATTGATAGCCTTCGGTGACGAAGAAGGGGTCCGTTTCCATTCTGCATTTTTAGGAAGTAAAACGGTAGCCGGAAAGTTTGAAACGAATCTTCTTGATAAGAAAGATGACAACGGAATTTCGTTAGAAAGTGTACTTCAGGAGATGAAATATGACCCGGAAAAGCTCTTACAGGACGCTATCCCTCCCAAAAAATGGATGGGCTATTATGAAATACACATTGAGCAGGGCCCGGTTTTATATAAAAGTAATATTGCAGTCGGTATCGTAACGGGCATCTCGGGACAAAAACGGGTAAACATTGAATTCACAGGAGTATCGGGCCACGCAGGTACTGTACCTATGAATATGCGCAAAGATGCCCTGGGAGCCGCGGCGGAATTTGTTTTAGCGGTTGAAAAATTAGCCGCTTCAAAGAAAAGCAATATTGTCGCCACTGTTGGCAAGTTAGATATCCAACATAGCGCCAGTAATGTTATTCCCTCCAAAGTGTCGTGCACCCTGGATTTCAGGAGCGCAAATAAAAAGAAGTTATCAAAAGCTTATGAAGACCTCAATGAACTGTGCGAAGAAATTTGTAACAACAGGAAGGTTTATTTTGAATGGAATTTGGTTCAGGAAACAAACCCGGTTACCTGCGATGAACGTTTGAGTAAGCTTTTAAAGAAATCAATCAAAGAAGCCAAAATGGAAGTAAAGGAGATTGAAAGCGGCGCAGGACATGACGCGGCAGTAATTGCTTCCGTAGCGCCCGTTGCCATGCTCTTTGTAAAATGTTTCAAGGGCATTAGCCATAGCCCCTTAGAGAAAGTGGACATCAAAGATATGGCGGCAGCGTTAGAAATATCCGATAACTTTATGCAACAGTTAATTGAGTCTTCAAAAAATACGGACTAACGGGCACCGTTAGTTGTAAAAATTACATATGGAAATATCAGCATTAACAAGATCGGTAGTGAAAAGAAATCATGCAGTTATAAGGAGATTCCATATGGATGGCTCCCTATTGCCAGCAATGGTTTACTGCAATGGGAAAAGAACCTGCGGTGTATCTTTATTATAAAAATGTGAACAGGTTTCCAACAGTTGCTTAGCCGAAGAATTATTGGCTCTATACAAAGAAAATAAAAGGTATGACAATAGCTGAATTCGACCACCTGGACATTACTGTAAAAAAAGAACTGCTGCAAAAATGTTGTGGTTCTTCTTCATGGGTAAATAAAATGCTGCCCGTTTTTCCGGTAAACGACCTTATAGATCTTTTGGAATATGCGGATGAAAAATGGAATGAATGTACGCAGGAAGACTGGCAGGAGGCATTTGAACATCACCCAATGATTGGAGATGTTCAAACATTAAAAGAAAAATTTTCTTCATCCGCAGATTGGGCCTCTGATGAACAGTCAGGCGTTCAGCAAACTTCAAAGGAAATATCGGAAGCAATATCCGTCGGTAACAGGCTATACCGGGAAAAATTTGGTTTTATTTTTATTATATATGCAACAGGAAAGTCTGTACAGGAAATGCTTTCCTCTTTACAGAAACGATTACTTAACAACCCTGAAAATGAAATAAAAATCGCCGCGGATGAGCAAATCAGGATCACAAAAAAAAGACTGGAAAAATTATTTATATGAGTCGTATCACCACGCTCGTTTTAGATACATCCAAAGGCAAACCGGCAGCAGGAATAAAAATAATTTTGTTCAGAAATGAAAATGAAGAATGGCAGATTGTTTCAGGAGGCATCACCGGTACTGATGGAAGAATTGCCGGCCTGTTGGAAAAAGATACTATCCCTGAGCCCGGTATGTATAAATTGAAATTTGAAAAAAAAGAATATTTTGATAACCAGTCAGTAAAAACATTGTATCCTTTTATTGAGATAAATTTTGAAATAAAAAATGAAGAACATTATCACATGCCGCTATTATTAAATCCTTTTGGATATCCCACCTATCTTGGCTCCTGATTTTAAAAACATACTGGATGAAATTTTCTGTTACAGAAAATAAAAAAGAAAATTTGCAAAACAAATTACAGCCGGCAAATGATAGCGGCACATTTTGGAACCTACGACTACACAGCTTCCTGTGGCATTACGGCAAGGTACCAAACCATGGATCATCCTGTTTGTGACTTTGCACATCACATGACTAAAGTCGCTTTGGGCAGCACAGGAATCTTTCGTTCAGACGGCGCTACCAACATAATGCCTATTGGTCCGCATCGCGGTGATCGCCTCATTTATGAACAACTCAAGGAAAACCGGGAGTCAGTTTATAACGCCTGGCAGCAGGGCTTTCAACATACAACACATTCACTCATCAATGGTTTTTACCAGGGCTGGGATTTAAACCCCGCACAGCTTCCTATGCGATATGCAGCTACTTACAATTTCTTTTTAAGCAGTTATGAAGATGCTGTTTTCCGGTTAAAAACGTTTGTAAACAGGGCAGCTATCTCAACGCTTACCGGCGATATTTTTGATGACGCCGCAACAGGACAAGGATTACTAAATTTCTTTTTGAAAGCAATAAACTGCGGTGCAATTACTGAAAAAGAAGCTTTGGCCACAGGACTTTCTTTGGAAGAAATTCGTAGTCGTTCTTTTTACAAAATTTTACAGGATAGAAAAGCGTTATCAGAGCCGGGATCTATTTGATTGATAAATCCCAATATCTGCAACTCCTCGACCTAAAGGTCGTGGCAAAATGAGTTATACAAATCAGAAGCCTAATAATTGAGCTCATGTTAAAGTGAATAAGGGGCAATTTTTTTATAAGGTAACCAATGTAGGATATTTATCTCACCAAGGTGAAATCCGCTTCTTTTCCATCCTCACTGTTTGCGCCAATGAAAATTTTAAAATCACCAGATTCAAACTTATATTCAAGTTTGCCGTTATAAAATTTAAGATCATCAGCAATTATTTTAAAAACAACCGTTTTGCTTTCACCTGCTTTTAAAAATACCTGTTGAAATCCTTTCAATTCTTTGACCGGCCTTACTACCGAACCTACCATGTCTCTTATATATAATTGTACCGTTTCCTTTCCATCATATTTACCCGTATTGGCTACCACGACCGAAGCAGTTAATGTTTGTCCCGGATTAAAAGAGTTGGCGTTTAATTTAATATCATCATAAGAAAATGTTGTATAGCTCAATCCGTAACCAAAAGGAAATTTTGGACTGTTTGGAAGATCAATATAAGCAGATACATAATTCAAATCACTATCATTTTTTGCAGGCCTGCCGGTATTAAAATGGTTGTAGTAAATTGGAATTTGTCCCTCCGCCCGCGGAAAGCTCATAGGTAATTTTCCGGAAGGATTATACTCTCCAAATAATACATCAGCAATGGCATCACCCGCCTCTGTACCTAACCACCACGTGTACACGATAGCAGGCACATGATCGGCAGTCCAGTTAAAAATTAACGGCCTTCCTGCATTGATCATTACAACAACAGGTTTACCGGTGGCATAAATGGCTTTGATCAATTCTTCCTGCACGCCAGGCAAATGTATGTTGCTGCGGCTTTTGGCTTCACCACTCATATCCGGCGCTTCGCCTACATTCATTATCACCACATCCGCCTTCATGGCGGCTTCTATTGCTTCAGCCCAACCGGCATGAGATGTATCATTTATATTACATCCTTTTGCATACAGAAGATTTACACCACTACCCACTTTATTTTTAATTCCATTCCATACTGAAATAATCCTCACAGAATCATCAGGCCATGTATAACTCCAGAAACCGAGATTATCTCTTACTCCTTTTATAAAGGGACCAATCAATGCAATTGTTTTGCCTTGCAGGTTAGCCCTGTTTAATGGCAATAGTTGCTTATCATTCTTTAGCAATACCATACTTTTTTCAGCCATTATTTTTTCAGCATGGAGGTTTTCTTTGTTATCCCATTGCTGTCGTTCTCTTTCTTTATTACAAAATTTAAAAGGATCATCAAACAAACCCATTTCAAATTTCTTCCTTAAAATTCTTCTTACTGCATCGTCCACTAGTTGAATGGTAACTTTTCCATCTTTTACCAATTGCGCTACATTTTCTATGTAACTACGACTTTCCATATCCATATCATTACCGGCTGTTATTGCTTCGCAGGATGCTTCATAATTATCTTTCGCAAAACCATGGGGTATCATTTCGCCAATAGAATTCCAGTCGCTTACCACAAATCCTTTAAACTTCCATTTGGTTTTTAGAACATCTCTTTGCAAGTATTCATTTCCTGTTGCAGGAATTCCATTCAGCGTATTAAATGAATTCATGAAAGTGGCTGCGCC
>JBDTOV010000199.1:0-9845 GCA_039933035.1 Ginsengibacter sp.
ATTTGGAAAATTATATCTCCTTAGCGCCGGCAAAAATGTTTTTATTATTGACCCCGAAACAAGGATAGCAACTTATAAAGGAAGTATTGGCAATTTATCAGGAACTTTTACGGTAAACGGGGCCGCAGTAATTGACGATGATAATGTTCTTATCAGCAGCGCTAATACGTTGGAAGGTTTTTATAAGGTTGATATTAATAAACTTACCGCAACTAAAATCAATAACCAGGGGCAAGTATACAATGCATCGGACCTGGCAAGTAGTAACCTGCTTCATGAAGCACAAAAACAGAATAGTATCGGATTACCATCACTCAATAAGATGGAAGTAATTGGAAACCGGTTCATTTCGGTATATCCCAATCCTGTGAGCAACAGCCAGGTAAAAATTACTTTTGATGGCAATGCGGTTGGCAAATATAAAATTGCTGTGACAGACATACAGGGGCGTTTCATAGATAGCAAGGTGGCTTACATTACAGGACCGGGACAGGTGGAAGATTTTCAATTCCATAAAAAGCAGGCCGCGGGGATCTACATGATTAAGGTGACAGACGCTTTTGGAAAATTAATTTTTTCTGATAAACTGGTAGTTGAATAATGTAGGGAGCAATTAATTTACAGCCGTTCAGTTGAGCGGCTTTTTTTTATTTTATGATTTTTTAGGCAACTTAAAATAGGTAAGAACACGATAGAAATAATAGTTTTGTAAAAAAGAAATACAACAATTATCTAAATTCAAGTAGAGATTTTTATTGAATGCAGCATATAGAACCATACGATAACTGGCAATATTTATACACTTCTGAAGACGATGAATTGTCACCCTTTTACGGAAGGGAATACAGCGAATTTGCGTTTACACAAACGGTGTACAATTATTACATACACCCCTTATGGGATGAATTTGGCAGTGCCACCCTGTATCTTAAAGTATTAATGGCGGACTACCAGGAGCAGTACATGATCATAGAATTATTAGGGGAATGGAACGATGCCATTGAAAATGATATTATGCGCCTGAAGCGGGATGTGATAGACGAATTTTTACGGCAGGGAATTACAAAGTATATTTTGATTACTGAAAATGTTTTAAATTTTCACAGCAGCGATGACAGCTATTATGAAGAATGGTTTGAAGACGTTCATGAAGCAGGTGGCTGGATCGTGTCGCTGAATATGCCGGAGCAAACCCAGTACGATTTTAAAAAAGCCCGTTTAAATAAATATATAGAACTAATCAATTTTTTGCCCTGGCGTACCATAAAGCCCGATGTTCTTTTCAATCAACTGGACAATGTCTTATTGAGAAGACTTGATAATTAGTTTCCTTGAATTTTATTTGCAGCTTAAAAAACATACCGGTCAGTTATTTAAACTTCCTGTAGTATTTTTGCGTATCTGAAATTTATCAACTTTCTCATCTATGACCTGGAAACAGTTATTCACTTCCTCGATTGGCAAAAAATTTTTAATGGGGTTAACGGGGTTTTTTCTTATCATATACCTGGTTGTGCACGCAGGTTTAAACGCTTTGATTTTTTATGATGATGAGGGCGCCACCTTCAATGCCGGGGCACACTTTATGCTTCATAATTATTTTGTGCGGTTCCTTGAAGTTGGTTTGTTTGCAGTGTTTGTGCTGCATATCGTGCAGGGTTTGTTTTTGTGGCAGCAAAACAGGTCTGCAAGAAAAATTGGATATAGCAAGACGAATTTTCCGAAAGAGATAAAATGGTACAGCCGCTATATGGGCTGGCTGGGAACATTTTTATTGTTGTTTCTTGTAATGCACCTGTACCATTTTTGGGCAAGTACCAAAAACGAATTGTATTTCAACGGTCCCATAGTGGACCTGTACCAGGAAATGAAAGAAATCTTTACCAACCCTCTCTGGTTTACTTTATACATGATTGGCCTGGCTTCGCTTTTATTCCATTTATTACAGGGATTTCAAAGTGCCTTTCAGACTTTCGGTATTAACCACAGGAGATGGAGCCCCATAATAAAAGGGATCGGCGTTTTTTATTCATTCGCTATTTGCATTTTGTTTGCAATGATGCCAATTGCATTTATGGCAGGCTGGTTACAATAAATTTAAAAGTTGACAATCTTTCAGCATAAAATATTTAATACTAACGTATGGCATTAGACGCAAAAATTCCGGGAGGCGACCTTGAGCAGAAATGGACGAATTATAAAGACCATGTAAGCCTCGTAAGCCCTACCAACAAAAGGAAACTGGAAGTAATTGTAATTGGTACAGGGCTCGCCGGCGCTTCTGCTGCGGCGACGCTTGGCGAACTGGGTTACAAGGTAAAAGCTTTTTGTTTCCAGGATAGTCCGCGGCGTGCGCATTCTATTGCGGCACAGGGGGGCATCAACGCGGCAAAAAATTACCAGAATGATGGTGATTCCATTTTCCGCCTTTTTTATGAAACGGTAAAGGGAGGTGATTATCGGTCCCGGGAAGGCAACGTATACAGGCTTGCACAGGTAAGCGGAAATATTATTGACCAGTGTGTGGCACAGGGTGTTCCGTTCGCACGGGAATATGGCGGCCTTTTAAGCAACCGGTCTTTTGGTGGAACACAAGTGCAGCGTACATTTTATGCAGCGGGGCAAACGGGGCAGCAGTTATTGCTGGGGGCTTACAGTGCTTTGGAAAGGCAGGTGGCACTGGGAAATGTGACGATGTATTCCCGGCATGAGATGGAAGACATTGTAAAGATTGATGGAAAAGCGAAAGGAATTATTGCAAGAAATTTAGTTACGGGAACATTAGAAAGATATTTCGGCCACGCGGTATTGATTTGCTCCGGCGGATATGGAAATGTTTTTTATTTAAGTACCAATGCCATGGGCAGCAATGTGACCGCCGCGTGGAAGTCACATAAAAAGGGCGCCTATTTTGCTAATCCCTGTTTTACGCAAATTCATCCTACCTGCATACCCGTTACAGGTGATCACCAAAGTAAGCTTACATTAATGAGTGAAAGCCTTAGAAACGATGGAAGAATTTGGGTGCCTAAAAATATAGGTGATACAAGAAAAGCTGTTGACATACCTGCCGCCGAACGCGATTATTATTTGGAAAGAAGGTATCCTGCTTTCGGAAACCTGGTACCGAGAGATGTGGCCTCCCGTGCCGCCAAAGAAAGATGTGACGCAGGTTATGGTGTCGGCACCACGAAGATGGCGGTGTACCTTGATTTTGCCGATGCTATTAAACGTTATGGGAAAATAGAGATCGGTAAACGTGGATTGGCTGATAGCAGCGATGAGAACATCATTAAATTAGGCAAGGAAGTAATTGCAGAAAAATATGGTAATCTTTTTGAAATGTATGAAAAGATAACCGGTGAAAATCCTTATGATGTGCCCATGCGAATTTATCCCGCGGTGCATTATACCATGGGTGGCCTTTGGGTAGATTATGAATTGATGACAACCGTTCCGGGTTTGTATTCCCTGGGTGAAGCCAACTTCAGTGATCATGGCGCCAACAGGCTGGGAGCGTCTGCATTGATGCAGGGCCTGGCTGACGGCTATTTTGTAATTCCTTATACGCTCGGAAATTATATGGCGGAAGAAATACGCAATCCTGCTATTCCAACAACTCATCCCGCGTTTGAAGAGGCAGAAAATGCGGTAAAGGAAAGGATCGAAAAGCTAATGAATATAAAGGGTAGTGAAACGGTAGAAAGTTTTCATAAAAGGCTGGGCAAGATCATGTGGGAAAAATGCGGCATGGCGCGAAACGAAAAGGGACTAACGGAAGCCATAGACGAAATAAAAACACTCAGGGAAGCATTCTGGAAAAATGTAAAGATCCCCGGGGATATTTTTGAGATGAATCCCGAATTGGATAAAGCAGGCCGGGTAGCGGACTTTTTAGAATTGGGCGAGCTAATGTGTAAAGATGCACTGAACCGCAGAGAAAGTTGCGGAGGGCATTTTAGAGAAGAGAGCCAGACACCGGAAGGAGAGGCGCTTCGCAACGACGATGAGTTTAGCTACGTAGCCGCGTGGGAATATACTTCCGGCGATGAGGTGATGCATAAAGAAGAATTGCATTTTGATGTGGTGCATCCAAGCCAGCGTTCTTATAAATAAAAAATGAGTGAGACTCTTACTATAAAAAATTTCGGGCCAATAGATAAGGTGGTCCTTGAGTTGAGGGCTGTTAATATTTTAATTGGTGATCAAAGTACTGGGAAAAGTACCATGGCTAAAATATTGTCGGTTATTAAAGAAGTTACAGCTTTTCCGGAAAAAAATTTAAGTATTAATGGGAAACCTGCAACTAATGACCAAATTATGAATGTATTTCTAGATGATTTTCGGAATTATTTAGAATTTTTCGGAATAAGAAATTATCTAAGGATAGAAAGCTTCATTGAATTTACTGATTCGTTTGTATATTTTAGGTATGAAAATCAAAAAATTGATATTAAAACAATTTCAGACAGCACAAAAAATAAAAAAACTCATCTGGCCGGATACATACCAGCTTATAGAGAAGCTGCAATTTTGCTTAAAGATTCGTTATTTGGACTAGCCGCGTTGAAAGCCCCTCTACCCCAATACTTTTATTCATTTGGACAAAATGTTAGTAATGCTAAGAAAGCAAAAAGTTTATATAATTATACAGATATTCTAGGCATTAAATATAAATATAAAGGTGATGACGATATAATTATAATGAAAGATGGAAAAGAAATAGCTATCGAAGACGCCTCCAGTGCTATCAATAGTGCTATTCCTCTGTTGCTGGTATTTGATAATGCTGTTGAATCAGTTTATCCAACAGGTAATCGCATATATCATAATGCAAACTCCCCATATATAATTATTGAAGAACCTGAACTGAACTGCTTTCCAACAACTCAAAAAAAAATGATGGAACATTTTCTTTCAAAAATGAAATATGAAACTTCTACTGGATTTGACTATTACTGTAGGTTAGTTATTACTACTCATAGCCCATATATTCTAACATCACTAAACAATCTGATGTATGCTTATGATGTAGGACAGAAAGAAGCGGACGAAGTAAACAAAATTATTGATAAAAAATATTGGATAAATCCAGATGATGTATCAGCATATATGCTTTTACCTGATGGTAATTGTGAAGATATTTTGAATAGGGACGAAAATTTAATCGCAGCGGAAAAAATTGACGGAGTGAGTACTGAGATAAATGAAGATTTTAATTCCCTCATCAATATTGAAATAGGAGTAAAGGATGAAAAGTATTAATGAGTGCATTGAGGAGGAGGGAATTAATGTGATTTTTTTTAGGAAAGAAATGGGAAAAACATTCTCATTGACATCAGATACCAGGTTCTCGTGTAAAATAATTTCTATCGATAATTGTGTTTTCCAAAACTCAGTATTAAGGAGATGTGATTTTTTATTCTTAGTTTCTAAAACTCATGAAAATGTTATTCTTCAAAGCAGTTTACAAGCTTTCTATGTAGAGCTTAAAGGAGTTAATATTCAATACGCTTGTGAACAATTGTATAATGCGATAAGAGATACTAAGCGGGAAATCGTGAATTATTCCATTGAGGCCAGGGTAATTTCGATTAAAGGTTTTCAACCGAATATTGCAAATAATGAATATTTTAGAAAGGTAAAAAAGCTAATAAAGAAAGAAATAGTTTTTCATAAAGTACACAAGGGAAACAATTTCACATACACTCATATTATATAATTCAAAACAAATTCGATCATGGAACATTACAATATGAATCTTACTTTAAAAGTGTGGCGGCAGAAGAACAGCACGACCAAAGGAAAATTTGAAACCTACGATGTGAAAGACATTTCTTCCGAGATGTCTTTTCTCGAAATGTTCGATGTGTTGAATGAAAGATTAATTGAGGAAGGGAAAGATCCTATCACTTTTGATCACGACTGCCGGGAGGGTATTTGTGGCTCCTGTAGCATGTATGTTAATGGAAGGGCTCACGGCCCCTGGCAGAAAAATACGGTTTGCCAATTGCACATGCGGGCTTATAAGGATGGCGATACCATTGTAGTGGAACCCTGGCGCTCAACCGTTTTTCCTGTAATAAAAGATTTAATGGTGGAACGCAAAGCATTCGACAGGATCATCGAGTCGGGTGGTTTTATTTCTGTAAATACAGGCAATGCCGTTGATGCCAATACACTTCCCGTAGACAGGGCGAAGTCTGAGGAAGCTTTCAGTGCTGCCGCCTGTATAGGCTGTGGCGCATGTGTAGCCGCATGTCCTAACGGTTCTGCGATGTTGTTTGTTAGCGCAAAAGTTTCTCAATTAGCATTATTACCACAGGGCGATCCTGAAAGAAAAACAAGGGTGCTGAATATGGTCGGCCAGATGGATAAAGAAGGCTTTGGTAATTGCGGCAATATTTACAATTGCGAAGCGGAATGCCCTAAAGGAATTTCGGTTGAAAACATTGCCAGGATGAACCGCGAATATTTAGGCGCATCACTTTCATCAGAAACATAGTGAATCAATTCTTCCATCAATTACCAGTAAAGAAATTTTGATTGGAGCGAACCTCTTCATATCATTACTTGCAAAAAAATATCTGGCTTAATCTACCTTTAATGAGAAGATTTTATTTATCAGCAATAATATTGCTTTCCTTGGTTTATCAGTTATTATTTTCCTTATAAGCTATAGTAAAAACTGGTTAGGTTTTCTCAAGGTTGGCAAGAAAGTAGATACTGAAGTCCTGCTGCTTACATCGCGTGTTCATTTCCAAACCAATATAAGTCACAGATTCTGCTTAATGATTTCCCTAAATAGAACCACCTCGAAAAGCAAAATAATTGTACCTTAACTTCATTATCAATCAATGATTATGTTGAACAGAAGAGACTCTTTTAAGCTATCTGCCGCACTGGCCGCAGGCGCTCTTATTCCCGGGCCAGTTAAAGCCGCGGTTGCTTCCCCTAATGGATCGTTCCGGTTTTGCCTGAATACAAGTACCATCAGCAGGCAAAATCCCGGTCTGCTTCGTTCTATTGAAATTGCTGACGAGGCCGGGTACGATGGTATAGAACTTTGGATAAACGATATCAAAGCCTACCTGGGCCAGGGAAATTCTGTTGCGTCACTGGCATCTTTCATTGCATCAAAAAATATCGTGGTAGAGGATGCTATAAGTTTTACTGCCTGGATGGTAGATGACGACGAGAAAAGAAAAGCGGCGTTGACAGAACTGGAGGAGGAAATGAAAATAATGGCCGCCCTCGGTTGCCATCGTATTGCTGCGCCCCCTGCAGGAGTGAGTAATGGCAACCCAATCGATTATCAAAAGGCGGGTAGCCGCTACCGTGAGATACTGGCCCTGGGAAGGAAATATAAGGTAATGCCACAATTGGAATTCTGGGGAGCTTCCGGCACGTTATATAATTTTAGCCAGGCCCTGGCCATAGCCGCCGCTGCTAATGAGAGGGATGCCTGCATCCTGGCGGATATATTTCACTTGTTTCGCGGGGGCTCAGGGTTTGATGCCTTAAGCCTGGTAAGTGGGAGGGTGCTGGAAATTATTCACATGAATGACTATCCCGGTTCCAAACCCGCGAATGAACAAAATGACAGTGACAGGGTATTTCCCGGTGACGGTGTTGCGCCGCTTAAGCAGGTGTTGCGTGACCTGAAAGCCATGGGCGGTACCAAGGTGCTTTCCCTTGAACTTTTTAATAAAACATACTGGGCACAAGATCCGCTGGTTGTTGCGAAAACAGGTCTGCAGAAAATGAAATCACTCGTAAATGAGATGGCAGGTTAATATGAAACATGTTCTGCTGTCGTTCCTTGCCGCTTTCTGTAACGTAGCAGCAGCAAGTTCTCATATACTTAAGTTGCTTCTGGTAAATAAGACCCTCCGGCAAGAGGTATCTCCGATGAGGTCGTTACTATGCAGTATGTTCCTGTTCAGAGTACCGGTGATTGAATCGCTGAAATCAATGAGGCTTATTCGGGGAGCTATTTGCGTTTACTGGTGCACGTTACTTATTATTTTAGATTGTAAACCAATTTTTAGCTGTCAAGCAATTTATACAGCCCTTCTTTTTCAAATAAAATGCGGCCCAGTTTTAAATCACTCCAGCCTTCTTTTAATTTATAAGTAAACGCCGGGATATTATCAGTCAGCTTGCACTCAATAAAACAGGTGTCTATTGTATTATTCTTTATCTCTTCCATTTCCTTCAACTGGTGAAGGTGGGTGGAAATAAAAAATAATGAATTAGGGAAATGGGTAAGACCCTTTATGGTAGCCGTACTTATCTCCAGCGCGTCTTCAATATTAGTACCCCGGAACAATTCATCAAACACGGCAAAACATGGAGCACCATCTTTGGCTGCTATAAGCACATTTTTTAAAGTAATTATTTCCGACATAAAATGACTGTAACCACTTACAATGCTGTCAGTAAGATTAATGGCTACTGAAATGCCCGCAAAAAAAGGCATTACTGCTTTTGATGCAGGCACGGCAATTCCTGTATGCCCAAGGTAAACACATAAACTCAATGCTTTAAGCAAGGTAGATTTACCGGACATATTAGGCCCTGTTAACAGGATTACATGCCGGTGTGCTGTAAGATCGTTTTTTACGGGATTTTTTAAAACCGGGTGATAAAATTCTTCCAGTGAAAAAGTGGCATCATCAAAAGTGGGGAAGACAAATCCATTGGTATCAATTCCTGTGCTGATAGAAAGGTAAGCTTCAAATAAAAACCAGCGTTTCCAGAAAGCGGCTACTTCACCATTGCTTACTTTTTCGGTAATAATTACCATCAATTCCACCATATGACTGATACGAAATTTATTTTTAATAAAGGCTGCCTCGTAATGTTCAAGGTTAAACGCAGCAAAAAAAAATTTAATTTCATTCAATTCCGCTGCATATTCCGGCGGAAAAACTGATGTATCGATCTTAGATAAATAATTTATATTGATCGCATAAAAAAGACGGACTAATAATATCAGCCTTCCTCTTTTTTGATTTCTTTCCTTATCGGAAAATGTAAACTTTACCCGCATATTCCCCGGTGAAACAGAACCCACAAAAATAGTTTCCAAAAAATCATATATTTCTGATAAGTTAAACCGGTAATAAGAATAGTCTTTGAATATTTCCCGGTTGGCTATAAACCCTTTTAATAAATGTTGCCGCAACAGGATTTCTTTTTTTGAACCAAGTGGTTTTGAGAGCATATCAGCAACTTCTTTCCTCGAATAACTATTGTACGTAAAATCAAACAATGGCCTTATTTCCTCTTCAATATGTAAGTCTTGTATGTTTGTCACTTGATAATGGCAATTATTGTATTTGAAATGTAACGCTAAAGACTGGTACAACCAAAGTATGAAAAATTATCGAACATGGATTGTCCTTCATCTTTTACCATGAATAATATTATTAAATATTTAAACCACACTATTCATAACTTTGGAAATTAGTTAACTGTATTACCGGCCAACAAAAGTTTTCACAAGTTTCAGCAAGTGAAAATTTTTATACTTAATTTCACTCCGCGGATGAGATATAAATTAGTTATTCTTTTTTTCCTGCAATCGTTCTTAATTAGTGTTTCAACCTTTGCGCAGGTTCCTGCAGACAGCACTTCAGCAGATTCTGCACTTCTAAAACAGGTGGAGGAGCAAATGCAGGCGGGTGCTACCGAACAGCCAATAGCTGCGCAACCCCGTTCCAGTCTTACTTTTAATCCTGATATAGGTGTCATTGGTGATTTTCAATCATCATTCATTAGCCGCGGTAAGAAGAATTTTGATATGTATTTAAATGAAACGGAAGTTTCGTTGCAGGCAG
>JBDTOV010000200.1:0-9824 GCA_039933035.1 Ginsengibacter sp.
GAACCTGGCGTCCACGTTATCTTTTTTAAACAGGCCGGAAACAATAGCCGTTGTTGCTGTTGTTGCTCCTGTTGAAAAAAAGCCAGAACCGTTACCTGTTGTTACGGTGCCGGATCCCGTTGTTGCTGTTGCTGCACCTCTTGAAAAAAAACCAGAACCATTACCTGTTGTTCCGGTGCCGGATCCTGTTTTGATAATTCCGCCAATTGAAAAAGTACCCCCCGGATTATTGGCAGTAACAAAAAAAACACAACCGTCAACAGCAAAAATATCGCCCCTGTCCTTGTTAAAACAAAAGGAATTGCAGAAGGATGTTTTGGCAAAGTTAAACATGATGCCTGTTGAGAAACCTGAACCTGTGTCGCCAAAGCCAGGGCCGGTAGTAGATATTGCAACTGTAGCAAAACCGGAGAAAAAAACGCCACCGCCACCGAAGCCTGAACCGGAGAAAAAACCTATTGTAGTTGCTATTCAGCCAAAGCCGGAGAAAAGAACACCGCCGCCACCGCCACCGAAACCCGAGAAAAAGCCCGTGGTAGTTGCTGTTCAGCCACAACCTAAACCAGTGCCACCTCCTGTTACGATAGTGGCACCATCTGCTGCACATGGTGCTGCTGAAATTGAAAAACGTGTTACGAAATCTGATCAGTCATTTTATTTTGAATCCGACAGTTTGTTGCTTACGCTGTATGATAATGGGGAAGTGGATGGCGATACGGTGACGGTACTAATGAACGGCAATGTTATTTTTTCAAAAGCGGGGCTTACTACAATAGCAAATAGCAAAACTATTTACATCACGCCTGGTATGGATTCTGTGAAGGTGGTGATGTATGCCGAAAACCTTGGCTCAATACCACCTAACACGGGCCTGCTGATTGTAAATGATGGCGAAAAAAGATACTACGTTCGCTTTACTGCTGATTTACAAACAAATGCTGCGATTGTATTGCGGAGAAAAAAGAATAAATAATATGGATGAAGATATTTACGTTAAGTAGCAAAATGCTAATGCCCATCAGCAGATACCTAACAATCAATCTTCTTTATAAAACTGTTCGGTTATTTCCTTAACGATTATTCCAAACTTCCGGATGACACTGCGGATAATAAGCGTTTTACCACCAGGCATGAGGTACATGTATTGTGTCATATTCACATGCTTTACCAATCCTTTATCGGTTATCTTTAACCGAAATCTCCAGGTAAAGTAATTACCATATAATGCTCCACGGGCAGTGCCGCCAATAAAACTACCGGTACCTTCCACATGATGTGCATCCGAAAGTTTTAATGTAAATGTGCGGTGATTTGGTTTCTCCTTTTCGGGGTACAGATCCTGGGTTATAGTTAGAATGCCATTGGAATAGACTCCCGCCGTTTTGGTGGTAATGCGTTCTGAAGGCCTGCCACTGCGGGCTTCCAGAACGCCATCTGAGTGTATATGACCGCCGAAAAATTGTACAGGGTCAAGAATGGGCGTACTGCTACTGAAACTTTCAGGCTTTAAAGTGGAGCAACCTGCTAAAACTAAAAGAATCAAAAAGAGGGAGATACAGATATTTTTCATTTTAGAATTTTAACATTAATCGTGCCGTCATTCTTCCCGTGCCGTCTCTCCCCGGTTAGTGTCCTCACGAAGGGTGCCTTTCAAAATGTCGCAAGGTTGCCAACCTTCAATAAGTTTGGTGGTAGGATAAAAGCACCTATCTCCAGGGTTGGCAACCTTAAACTTAAAGCCACGATCTGAAATGCACTCCTCACGAACCGAAACCTTCAAATATAAAAAGTGATGATTATCTTTAGAGCCAATAATCATTTATATGATATGTAGAGGAATCTTTTGAAATGTTTCGTGAGGACACGAACCAAGGGAAGGACAAATCCATATTTCGCTATCCGCAGAAACATAAAATAATAAAAAGAGTTGCTGTACTTAGTTTGTAACTAAGGACATTTACATTATTTTAGTAGGCACATGTAAAGAAGTATATGAAATATTTCATGAGGAATGCTTAGAGTTCATTTATAAATGTAAGAAATGGCTTCCTGACATCGCAACCATTATTCGATGGTAAAGATACGCAAATGCCTCTTTACCCCGGATGCTTATACACGGCAGTGGGGGAAAATTTAGAGTGTAGTCGCAAATCGTAGCCCGGAACCATACAGCTTGAACTACTATTGAAATCATTGCCAACCAATTTTGCGTACCCGGTTATTGTCTGTAATAAAGAGATTGCCATGATCGTCTACTGCTATACCCCTGATTTCCCTGAAAGCCGCTATTGGCAAAGGTCCGTCCGATTCGCCCACGCCGCCTACCGCATAACGAATAATATTCCCGCCGGGAGTTCTTTCGAAGATACCACCGGTAACAGCAAAAAACAGGTTGCCGTATTTGTCAGTTGCTATTGCTTCGCTGGAAAAAAGATCATAAGGCCCTGTTATTCCCGGTTCACGCGGGCCGAGTATGGTTGTTACTGTTCCGTCAGGAGTAATTTTTCTTATAAGATGAGTCTCATCGTCTATCGTGTATACATTACCGTTAGGGTCTACGGAAATACCATTTGGAACATAAAACAGTGCCGACGGGCCCTGCCCGTCTTGTTGGCCGTAGTGATAGTAGTCACCACCCGCAAATGAACTCACTACACCTGCTGAATTTATTTTTCGGATTTTATTATTGTATTGATCCGCAACGTAAACATTGCCATTATTATCACATCCTACCCCGGTAGGTGTATCAAAAGTAGCTACTGTTCCATCTCCGTCTATTTCACCGGTATTTGGATTGGAATTCCACCAATTTCCCGCAACAGTGGTTACTACGCCGGCGGGCGATACCTTGCGAACCCTATAGTTGAACTGGTCGCCAACATATAAATTGCCACTTTGATCCATACATAGCCCGAGCGGAGAACTAAACCTGGCGGCAGCACCTGTGCCATCTGCATAGCCGGGCTCAAAATTGGTTGGTCCGGCAAGCGTGGTTACATTGGTTGCTGTATCTATTTTGCGGATGCAACTGCCGCCCATATCTGCTACATATATGTTGCCTGAATGATCTACAGTAATGCCGATGGGGTAGTAGAATCCCGCACTCAGGCCTTTGCCATTGATTTCTGACGGTGTTGTTGTTCCCGCAATGGTTGTTACCAGCAAGATGCTGTCATAGGTAAACACCGGACCCTGTATCAATTTACCGTTGTACCAGATATTCACATTACCCGTGCCGGCAAGTGAAGGAATCTGAACTATGATCTGTTCTGCACTGCGACTAATAACGTTCAGTTTTTTACCATTGATGGTAACACTATCAAGTGAAGGCAATCTATCGAAGCCCGCACCATTGAGCGTATCAATTGTATTAAACGGGCCATGAGCCGGCTGCAACGAAGTTATCGTTATAGCCGGAATGACAGGATTAGAGTCAGGAGATTTAGAGCACGATAACGAGAAACAAATAATGAAACTCATTGCTGAGACCAGGTAAAAAGAAAGGATAGATTTCATAAGGCAAATAGTTCTGTCTATAAATCTACTCATTAAAAAATTAAAAAATAAATTTTCTTGCCTGGCGCAGATAAGTAGCACTCCTTATTTGTGGCTAGTTATATGTGCCTTTAAATAAGTTAGTACCTCCAACGAGCTAGCATAGGGTCTTCCGCCGGGAGAAAGCGAAATATTTTACCCTGTAGCGTGCATTGTCGTAAGGTTGCCAACCTTCAATAAGTTGGTTGGCAGGTTGAAAATACCAGGCTCAAAGGTTGGTAACCTTGAACCAAAACAGGGTCTCCCGCCAGGAGGAAGCGAAATATTTTACCCTGCATGTAATTTAAAATGGATAAATCCCATATTTTTATCTTCAAGATCTTTGCAAAATCCTTTTTTTATCAGTTCGCGAAACAATAAATGATCATAATATGAGAAAGAAAATTGTACTATTTGCATTCTTCACTGTTGTATCCATATCGGTTGCCTGTGCCCAGGATATTACAGGACACTGGACCGGGAAAGTCATGGAACAGTATAATGTCGCTTACGATTTCAAGGTTCAGGGTGAAACGCTTTCAGGGAAAGACACCCACCCCGATGGCTCGGTCTCAGATATTAGTAATGGCAAAATCAGTGCAGACACGCTTTCGTTTGATGTTCCCATCCAGGGTGCCATGACGCACGTTACCGGCAAAGTTAAAGGTGATACCATCACGCTGAGTCTTTCTGTGCAGGGCAACGATTTAGATATAGATTTAAAGAAGACCGATGAAGCAAAATAAGTTTTATTGAGGGTAGGAATAATCTTTTATTTCACTTTTGTCTGGGCGGGAATTTCACAGAACACGTGCGTATATCATAATATAGCTCTCATGAAACCCCGACTTTGAAAAAGCTTTGCATTAGCAGGAAGTCATAGCCTGGGTCCCGCGAGTTCTTTATACATCGCGGTTTCCGGTAAACATTTTTTAATAGAATGGTGCATGCCCGGAGAACCCCGCTGAGACATCCTGCTTTATTACTGAAAGGCAAGTACGCATCCAGAGGAAAGAATGAATATAGTTACCGCTAATTTTTACATTTGACATGTATTTAATAAAGTCATCTCAATTAATTCTTCAGTGTAAACTCCAGGTAATCGTAATTCATATTACCATGTGATATGGTTTTTAAAGTCAGCATATGAATTCCTTTCGTGAGTTTCACTGCCGATAATGAATCTATCCGGTTCCAATGGTGCCATTGTCTCCAGGGAATTGTTTCCTTGTCATTTCGCGTTGAAGGAATTATTAATTCTGGCGTAAGTTTATTTCCATCCAGTTCCAACGCAATACCGCCATCACCACTAGCTGTGTACATTATTCCAATCTCATAGGTCCCGGTTTTTCGAACCCTAACGGTATAATGAATCCATTCTCCCGGTTCTGTCCAGCCTACATAAAATTGCTCCATAAGTGGCTCGGTAATGTTAAAAGGATTATTGTCTATGTCTCGTTCTTTTGTATAAGAAATATCAACACCTTCATGCATCCTGAATTCGTTTAAAAAAGTTCCATTAGCAGGATTCAATTTTCCACTTCCATTGTTGATACTATCCTTGTCATGGTAGGCAATTCCCTCACCTCCAAGGTCATAAAATTCACATTGAATCTTTCCTGGAATTTCCTGGATGGCGTTGTTCCAGGGCTTACCAAATACTCTTTGAGCGTGCTGCGCAAATGAGAAAGTACTCAATGATAAGAGCCAACCCATTGAACAAAGACGGATAATTTTCATATTATTTTTCATTGCTTTTTCGGAATTAAGGCATCCAGGATATCAAACTTCCATTCGTCTTTAGCCATATCATACACAATAAAGTCAGAATCGAACTGCCAGTAACTCCAGCTCCATCCCCTGGTTTCTGCCTGCCTTGCTATGTAGTTAGTCCATCTCAAACGGGAAGGCATATCCGCTTTTTCGTAAGCTCCAAATTCCCCGAGTGTCAATGGCCGGTTAAGTGCTTTTGCCCATTCCTGCGCCATATCAAAATCATGTTGTACAGCCTGTGTTTCAGATGGTGACGCAGTCCATTCAATACCACTTAAATCTTTATTTTTTGCAGACCATGGTGCTCCCTGGTGTGTAAACTGGATGGGACTATAATAGTGAATAGGTACAATGATGTTGCGGTCATTTTCAGGCAAGAGCAAATCCCGGAGGTATTTGATTTGGTTTCCATAAACAGGGCCAACCAGGAGCGTCCGGTCCGGGTTAGATTGCCTGATAATTTTATATGCTTCACTGTAAATTTCATTCCATAATTCCGGCTTCATATTTGGCTCATTTGCTATTTCAAAGAGCACATCGTTAGGGTAATCTTTACAATGCTCCGCAATTTGCTTCCACATGGCCAAAAACTTAGGTTTGGTGCCCAACGGATCTTTACCCATTGAATTGTGTTCATGAAAATCCACGATAGCCATGAGGTTATTTTTCAAAGATTCTTTTATTGCCCAATCAAGTGTTTCGAAAAAAGAAGGGTTGATGACGTATGTTGAGTCATTCATTGAAAACTTAAATGGACTAACCACGATACGAACGTTACTGAAACCAGCTTCTTTAATTAGCTTGAAATGTTTGCTTTTCATCCTGGCTTTGGAGGAGTCTTTCCAAATAGGGTCATACCCGATAATATTAACACCGCGACCAAGTTTTGCATTTTGCTCAAAAGCAAATCCTTTTCCCGCAGTAGCCTGCGCAGACGCAGCAAAACCGGCAACCACGAAAATTATCACAACAAGAACCACGAAACCAATTTTAATATCCTTTTTCATTGTCGTCAAATTTTTCGATTCAAACTCCTGGTGTTATTTATAAACCTCTTTAATTGCATCATTCAATTTGTTCAACATTTGAAGTACCTCATCAAAAGGGTCATAAGGTTTACCGCGTACCAACAATGTTTCAATGGGTAAGTAACCTTTGTATCCACGTTCTTTTATTATTTGTACCAGGCGCTTATAGTCTGTTGGCACATCACTGCCTATACCGAAAACGCTCTCTTTCACCTGCCAGTTTACTGCATATGGAACAACTTGCGCAATGTCTTCGTAGGGATCTTTTGTTTTGAAATTGCCTATGTCAACAATCAACCCTGCCCATTTAGAATCCACAGCCTTCAGTACATAAATACATTGTTCTGCATTTTGCAGCATGCCACCATGATTTTGTATGCCGATCTTAACGCCATATTTTTCACCGTAAGCCGCACATTCCTTGTAGCAATCAATCATCCACCCGGCAACTTCCTTCCACTTATTTTCATAGCCAGCAGGGATTTCACCGGCAAATAACCTTACAACGGGCGCTCCCATTTTAGAAGATGCCACGATCCAGTTTTTAGCAAGCTCAACTCCTTCCGCACGTACCTTAGGATCAGGGGAAGCAAAATTATTTCGTATCCCGGTACCACTAATTACAATGCCTAACTCAGCCGCCCTGGTTTTAAATTTTCCCAGGTATTCGTCTGACGGTACTTCCGGATATGTTGGGAAAAAATATGCAGTAGGATCTAAAGCTTTTATTTTTTGTACAGCACACCAATCCAGGAGGTTAAATAAAGTGTACACTTGCTGTTTATCCCGTGCATCTCTTGCGGTTAATAAATCACTAAAAGAATAGGCATTTAATGTGGGGATTAAAGGAAAATATTTTTTCTTTTTTTGAGCGCTAACAGGGGATGCAAATAATCCCAGCAGCAAAATTGCTGTGACAATAAATAATCCTGAACTTTTTACCTTGCCAGTTTTGAAGAAACAATTTTTCATCTTTATATTTTTCGTTTAATTAAAAATACTCAATACTGGTTCAATTGATCCGGAAAGAAACTTCAGTCATTTATGTATTCTATTTTGATAAGGCTATCGTATTTATATTTTTTCTGCATGTCGTTATAAAGTTTTTTAGATCGTAAAATGCAAGTCTCTTTTTGCCTGTTTCAGAAATTAATCTATTGCATGTCACAACCGGAAATACACGCGGGGCGGCCTTTTCAAAAGGTATCACCTCACTTGATTTCATAATGCTCAATCAGGTACCAATTCGGATTTTAAAACCTCCTTCCTAAAAATGTGGTGATATACATAAGGCCCGTTTGCGATTAATAACGCAGTAACTAAAGTCCAACCTTGACTACCCATGTTATTCACCACATCAGCTATCGTATTAAAATTTTTCAATTTTCCTGTTTCATCTTTAATTCTGTTATCACTCCAAAATTTTCTTGCCTGCCAAAATCTATGTCGATAGTTACTTTATTACTAAACAGTTTTCCTGTTGCAAGTATTTCGCAATATTGCTCAACCTTTGTAGTATCGTTCTGCGCAAAAGTATTCGAGGAAAGGAGAAGGATGATAACTAATGATAAATACATCTTTTTCATATGCCTTGTTTGGTTTGATTTTAAAAATTAATGTTTACCTGGTTCAGTTTTTTTTCTTCAAATGTCAGCACCTCAGATTAGCCTGATTTACTGATGATCCTGAAAAACCTTTAATGTAAAAATATCATTTCGTTCCGGCGAATCAGTGAATCTCTTAAATCAGTGGTTCAGAATTTTTTTTCTTCGATACCCCATCGTCCCGCAGATAACATTAGAATTTTTGTGCAACCGTTTGCCTGTTCGTTTATTCGCACAAAACAATAGCTTTAAACTTTACCATTATAACTACTTATTCTCTTTACGTAAACTTAACCGGCTTAACCAAAAAAATTATTAATGAAACCTTTACAACGTACTACTTATGCTGTTATCATCATCGGCATCCTGTTTTTTATTTTCGGTTTTGTAACGTGGCTTAATGGAACGCTCATCCCGTTTCTCAAACTTGCCTGCCAGTTAAAAAGTGACACACAGGCATTCTTCGTAACCTTTAGTTTTTATATGGCTTATTTTTTCCTGGCCATTCCATCTTCTTATGTACTAAAGAGGACAGGGTATAAAAATGGTATGGCACTGGGCTTATTTGTTATGGCTATCGGTTCCATTATTTTTATTCCTGCTGCCAATGAGAGGAATTTTGGATTGTTTCTCACGGGTTTATTTGTGCAGGGGATGGGCCTGGCTTTACTGCAAACGGCATCCAATCCATACATCAGCATTATCGGGCCGATTGAAAGCGCCGCGAAGCGCATCAGTATTATGGGTATCTGTAATAAAACAGCGGGTATGCTTAGCCCGTTAATTGTCGGCGGACTGGTCTTAAAAAATGCCTCATCCATCGAGGGGCAAATAATATCAACGACCGACATGAGCCAAAAGGAAATATTGTTGAATGAACTTGCCCACCGGGTAATCACTCCTTATATAATCATTACCATCATCTTAGTCATCATGGCGGTTATGATAAAAATGTCTTCATTGCCTGAAATCGTATTGGACGAAAAAGATCCGGGTTCTAATAAACCATCCGTTGAAAAAACAAATGTTTTTCAATACCCTCATTTGTTGTTGGGTGTGTTATGCCTCTTCCTGTATGTAGGCGTAGAGGTGATGGCCGGCGATGCTATCGGCACCTATGGAAAGCACATGGGTATGCCTTTGGATGAAACAAAATACTTTACGTCGTTCACCTTGTTTGCCATGCTGGCCGGCTATGTGGTAGGCATCTTTACCATTCCCAAATTTATTTCACAACAAAAAGCTTTGGCTATTTCGGCAGTATTAGGCGTTCTTTTTACCATCGGTGTTTTTGTTTCCTCCGGATACACTTCCATAACTTTTATTGCTTTACTTGGCCTGGCCAACGCATTGATGTGGCCCGCGATTTTCCCATTGGCTATTGATGGCTTAGGTAAGTTTACGAAGATCGCTTCTGCCTTGCTCATTATGGGCATTGCGGGCGGGGCCATCATTCCCCTGGTCTATACCAGTCTCAGGGATGTGGCCCACCTTTCCAATCCGTTATCGTTCTTAATTTGTATGCTTCCCTGCTATGCCTTCATTTTTTACTATGCGGTAAAAGGCTATAAGGCCGGAAAACCCTTTGTGCTGGTAGCAGCATAGGGCCGGTAAATGAAAACGTTTGATAAAAACCTGTTCTGTTTCTCATCATCATTATTTTCTTTACACAGGGACATGATAACCTATTGTCAATAACATAAGGGGTTCTATGGTAGTGTAGATATTGGCTTAGCTGTTTATTTCGCAAATCAATGGCCCCGATCTTTTAGGTCACGGACAATTTTTTTTGTTGTTCGGTTGTAGCTAAAATACACCCGGTCTTTTTTATTGGCTAGCCCCTGTAAACCGGTTAATGAATAAGTTGAGGTGCAAGGGAAAACCG
>JBDTOV010000201.1:0-9795 GCA_039933035.1 Ginsengibacter sp.
CCTGTTATTATACCTGTCGTGATCATATCGTTCTCTTTCTGCAAAATACCTGTTATCGCGGCTATCCCTTATTGCCAACTGGGGGCGACCTCTGTACCCTTCATAGCGAGAACGGTAATACCTATTTCGCAACCATGGATCGCGATCATTAATTACTACCTTATAGGAATTATAGAGATCATAACGACCATACCTTGCCGGTAAGAAAGCACTAAAGTTCCATCGGCCCGAATTAAAATATACGAACATGCCCCTTGGCACATCATAATACACATCAAGGTCGGGCAGGTAATAATAGTCAACGTAATCATAACCTACCGGCCCCCATACCGGCTGACGGCCAATATTAATGTTTACACTAACCTGCGATTCTGCTTTATAGCAAAATGCACCCAGGAGGATTGTGGAGATAAGGAGAATTTTTTTCATGATTATTTATTTATATAATTAACTGCCAACAAGATGCCATTTTTTATTGAACCTCTATTGACATTACGCTCATTAATGATGGCTTTTAGCTGTCGCAACATTCAACGTTATTCGGATAAATATAGCGTTTAGGCGTAGCCGTATTATAATTTATGAAACAAAAATATAGAGGTAGTTTAATTGCATAACATTATACAGCTTTTAGAAAAAACCGTGAATATATTACTATTACGACAAATTTTTTAGCGGAAATAATTGTAACCATTTAAAACATTTGCACTGTATGCGGTGTTTCCGGCTAACGGGTAATTCATGTTTTTGTTTTAATAGTATCGGTGGTGAAAGATTCCAATTTATTGACAGCAACCATAAAAGATCTTTAGAAGTTGTTTCCTTTCGCTTTGCAAAATACGACTCATTATAAAACAGGTTTGGATTGGCGATTGTTCGCTACCATATGAGTAATCTCCACTGAATTTTTACTCATTACTAATTTGTGGTAAAGAACATTTGCCAGGCTAAACATTAAAGGAATAAGCAGAAAATCCTGTAAAAGAGTATGCATCCCGTAAGCCGAAAAGGGACAAAAGAGTAGGCAAAATAAAATTAAATACAATGAATCCTAACAGCCCATTTTGGCCCATTTATCTTTGGTTATTAATTCATCACGGAGATCCCGGACCGGAAGACCGGATTTTCAGAAATGTACTTACAGCAGGCATTTTGATCCAGGTTGCCTCAACAATGCATGAAGAACACGTGCAAGCCGCGCTAAGAAGTGCCGCCGGTAGCCTGTTTGAAGGTGCCCTTAAACAATCCTGAAAACATAATGACAGACCAGGATCAAAAAAAGTTTTTAGTCTTCCCGGCTGTTGGCAATCGCCAACAGCCTTTTGTTATTATTTATTTTTTTGATGTTAGCGCTACTTTAATGCCAAGGCCTATTAATATCAACCCGGTAATTTTGCCCTGTATGCGCCAGAAGCTTTGATTGTTTTTTATAAAATTACCTGACTTACCCATTAACCATGCAACTATTATCAGCACCAAAGTTCCCTGGAGATCGAACCATAACCCTAATTCAAATAATTGCATCTTAAAGAAAGGAGAACCTACCCGGATAAACTGCGGAAGGAAGGACAAAAAGAACAAGGCAACTTTAGGATTCAATGCATTAATGATAATTCCCTGTTTTAATAGCTTCCATTTATCAACTGTTGGCAAATTGGTAACCTCTTTATTAAAATCTGATTTGGCGATAAAAGCTTTTATTCCCAAATACACCAGGTAAGCTGCGCCGATATATTTTAAAAGTTGAAAAAGGAAACCAGATTTTGCAATTATAATAGACAGGCCAAATACAGCAGCCATAATATGTACAAAACATCCAATAAAAACTCCTGCGGCAGAAATAATTCCGGCCTTACTTCCCTGCGATATACTTCTGGATGTAACATAGATCATATCATTGCCGGGTGTAAGAATCAATAAGAGTGCAGCGATAAAGAAGAAATAAAGATTTTGCATAGAGAATGAAATTAAAAATTTTATCAATCATTCAATAGTTTTTCCACTTCATGCCGGTACATTCTGCTGATGGGTAATTCATGTTTGGCAATTTCAATCGTATCACTCGTGAAAGATTCAATTTTATTTATAGCGACAATGAAGGAGCGATGAATACGAAGAAACTTATTAGATGGAAGCGTTTCTTCCAGGGAAGATATGGCTTGCTTGGTTACTATATTTTTTGCAGCGGTTACAACTTTAATATAATCTTTAAGGCTTTCAATGTATAAAATATCATCCAGCGCAATTTTTATGTTCTTTCGGTCAGCCCTTACCGTTATGAAGGCTTGTGATGAAGAATTGTCAAAGTTAAAATCGGAATTCTCACTTTCCTTAAAGCTTGTGTGCATCACTTTGTTTACAGCTTTTAAAAATCGTTCAAAAGAAATAGGCTTCAGTAAATAATCAACCGCGTCGAGCTCAAAACCTTCTACCGCAAATTTTCGGTAGGCTGTTGTGAAAATAACTTTTGGCGGATTTTTAAGCGTGCGAACCAGGTCTGTCCCAAGCAAGTTGGGCATTTGAATATCGAGGAATAACAGGTCAACCTGCTGCTGCCTTAAAAAGTTTAAAGCTTCCACCGCATCGGCGCAGGTGCCGGCCAATTCAAGGTTTTGAACTGAAACGATATATTTTTTTAATACATCTAAAGCAGGCGGCTCATCGTCTACTGCAAGACAGGTAATTTTTTTATCATTGATCATGTAGCCCTGGTTTTATTTGAAGCAATACTTTAGTTACAATTGAACCTGGACACCAACAAAAACCTGGTAATCGCCGGAGCCCCCGGCACTAACCGTATATACGCCGGTATGTTTGGATATTTGTTTATCAACCAGGTTTTGACTAATAGAATGTGACACCGTAAAAGGAACATAAGTGTAAACAGTTGCATTCTTAAACTTATAAATTATTCCGGGTTCAACTGATAAGGTGTAGCCGGCACGACGGCTGCCATTGCTTTGTCCAATTAAATCTCTTACGGGCGATCCTTCATCCCTTATTCCTGCTGAAAATGCCCAATGATTCAAATTCAAATCTACACCAGCTCTGAAAGAAAAAACATCGGGAACACTGTTTTCGTATGCGCCGATCTGGAGCGTAAATGGATCAAGTGGTTTCCCCATGGTATATTGTGTGCCATTTATATCGCGCGGATTTATGAGATAATAAAAATTGCCGTAAAGCCCCACGGTTCTTTTTGAATTAAAAAAATAAAAAGTATTGAGTTCTGTAATAATCCCCGTGCCTCCATCGCCTAACTGTATGGCAGGGTTAACCGCAGATAGCACACGTGTGGAATCATTCCTGTAGAAATAATCCTGGTACTTGTAATCGCCAGTTGGCAATTTAATTCCCAGGCCCAACTGTATGTTTCCCCGTTGTCTTACGGACGGGCTAATCAGCCATTTGTAAACCGCGACTGTTGCGTCTCCTACCCCAAAGGCATGTGTAGCATGCCTTGGGGTATTTGGGCCGCCATGCTCTAACGTACTCGAGCGGCTGTTAGCCGAAATGGGCAAACTGAAATCAAGTGACCATCCTTTATTGAAAAGTTTTGCAACCTCAATATCAGTTGAAAAAGATTTTATAATATTTTGATTGGCCGGCGGAGTTTTAATATCCTTCTTACCCTTAAAATCCCGGTAGGCTTTAAAGTAACGATTGTTAATATTTATTTGCCAGCTCGAAGTTGTAAATGCATTATTAGTAAGATTGTATTGTCCAAAACCAGAGATGTTGCGTACTACAATGCAACCCTGCGAGTGTACCAGGCTTGATGCCACGAAATTAAGTAACATAAGAAGTAATAACCTTTTCATAATGGTAAGTTTTAGTAATGAATGTTTGGTTTGAAAATAATTTCTTTGTGACTTAGCAGGGTTTGTTTTTCCGTTACAGGTATAAATTGTTTTTCTAATGCTACTTTCAGGTAAACAGAAAAAGTATTTTCTGTTGAATTAATGTTCAATTCATGCCTGCCGGGATAGAGCAGATCCAATCTTTTCTGAACATTTAACAGGCCAATGCCGTTCTTATTTTTTATTACATTAGGTTGAGCCGGTTTACTGTTACTTAAATTAAAATCAAGCTCATATTCATTTACGCTTATTACCAGGTGCATCCATTGTTTTCCACGCATCATACTGGCGCCGTGTTTGAAACAATTTTCAACAAATGGAATCATCAGCAATGGCACAATCATAGAATTTTGATAGTCGCCGTTTACATACATTTGTATGTCCAGCCGCTCACCGTATCTTACTCTTTCCAGCCCTATATAATCTTTTATTAACTGAATTTCTTTTTCTACAGGAACTGTCAGGCGGTTACAATCTGTAATCATATAACTAAGCATGTCTGACAGCTTCTGTACCAAATCCGCAGCCAGAGGCGATTTGGCAAGCGCGAATGAATAAATATTATTAAGCGTGTTAAATAAAAAGTGCGGATGAATTTGTGCCTTCAGTAATTGTAATTCAGCATTGGCTTTTTCCCTCGTGAGCTGCTCATTTTCCAGTTCACGCAGGTGCCAGTTTTTGAGAGCTTTCAGAGATACAAAAAGTGCACAAACCAGAGGTGCATTACCAACAAGTCGTATTATAACCCCCCTCAGAAATATATATGGATTTTGCTTCGTGCTTCCTATGGCATGTATAAATATTTTGTTTATCCGGATATATAAAATATTCCAGCCAAACATAATAATAAATGCAACCAGGATACCTGTCGCAAAAAGGAAATATTTTTTTTTAGAAATAAATTGTGGAATAAGATAATAGACAACCAGATAAGTTAGAAAAACGTTTTGCAAAAACCCTATTGCCAGCGAACTTATCAAAATAGGGGCAACAGAGTCATGAAGGTGATTAAAGGGATATAAAAAACTAAGCCTTATCACCTGGTATACATAAAAGAATGACCAGAAGATAACATGTCTTTTAATACGTGTTGACCTCTTGCCGGAAAATATTAAGTTGTATATTTTACTAAGCATTACCGCTCGTTTGTAACGCTTCCTTTGCAGGTTGAGCGATATATAAAGGAACATTTTTCAAAAATATGGTAACATTTCCGGGTATGGATTCAATGTAAAAATGATGATTACCCGGATAAAGATTATTCAATTGTTTTCTTATACCATCAAATTTTTCATTCAGCACAAATGGCTCAAAAAATTCATTATTGAACGTTGTGTATTCTATTTGTAAATCCAGTTGTTGGCCCCTGACGTCAATGTTCAATAAAGAAGTAAATTCCTTCAGTTTTTTTTCAAGAAAATATTCAAACTCCGTTTCTACGATGGACAAAAGGATAAGAGGAGTAATATATTTATCAGTCACGTCGCCGCTGATTACCACTTTCATTGCCATAGTTCCGCCAACGCTATTTTCTTCAAGGCCGATATAATCCGTAATCATTTCCAGTTCTTTTTCAAGTGGTACATATTGCTGGTCACTTTCATATAAAATATAGCTAAGTAAATCAGATACCTGCAATATCAGTTGTGGAGACCGGGAGGACTGATTAATAATATGATCCTTTACGGTATGTAAAGAATTAAAAAGAAATCGTGGATTAATTTGAATTTTGAGTAGTTGTAATTCCGAATCAATTTTTTGCTTCGCCAAAGCTTCGTTTTCTCGTTGCTTTTGAAACCATTTTTTTGCAACCTTAATGCCCCCTGTAATAAATAAAATAATTACTGAAATAAACAACCCGTTTACAATTGCATGGTATTTATTATCAGCAAAAGTTATGGCACTGTAAGGCATTTTCAGCTCAATATGCTCATACAAAAGTCCGGACAAATAGCAGGCAAAAAAATTAAACAACAACAATCCGATGGTAGCAACAGCAAAAAATAAAAATTTCGCTTTAAATAACAGCCGTGGTATTACAATCTCTATAAAAATGTAAACAGAAATAATATAGACAGGTAAAAAATAAGAAATGTTTATTAAGCTTTCCGAAGACGTACGGGGAGTTAGCGCTTCGTTTACTCCAGGTACTAAAAGACCTTGAATAAAAAAATGAACTCCAAAGGCTATCCAAAAAGATAGATGCCTTCCAAGACGAATGGAAGGCTTATCTGAAAATATGAACTCGTAACCGGTCACATGGTGTATTATCTCTTAAAGTTAAACCGCGGTTTCATCATTTTATAACTTTTGTCTATCTATTCTACGATTTACATTTTTCATAGACGAATGGCATTGGGCGTCAATGACCCGATTGGTGACGCAGGAGATGTTTATTTTCATGAAAAGAAGTCTTAAATGAGAAAAAAATCTTTAATGCAAATGCCACTTGTCGCCAATAAAATAATCCCGGCGTCGGTATTTAAAAAGTGTAGATGGTTAGACGCAGTTCATCGAAATAAAAAAAAATTGGCTGTATCAATGAATAGATTTAATAGAACAAAAACATTTAATTATGAAAAGTAACATTACACGTTTCATTACCATGTATGCAGTGGTGATGATACTATCACAATCTTGCAAAAAAAATGACAACTACCCACCCAATTGCGGAGACAAGGGCAGTGTCGTAACAACAACGAAAGTTTTCGCGACAGGATTAAATAATCCACGTGGGCTAAAATGGGGGCCTGATGGAAATTTATATGTTGCCGAAGGGGGCACAGGCGGTAATCATTTTTCTACGGGATGCCTGCAGGCGCCTCCTCCCGCCGGCCCTTACATGGGCAATGATTCTACCAGCCGCATCTCTAAAATTGACTGGCAGGGTACGCGCACTACTTTTGTAAATTACCTGCCATCCTGCACAGCCGGCGCTAAGACAGGCAGTGGGATAACAGGCATGGCTGATGTTGGTTTTATTGGTAACACTCTATATGGCCTTATCGGCGGAGCAGGTTGCTCACATGGTGTGCCGGATATCCCTAATGGCATTATTAAGTCAACAGGAAATGGCGCATGGAAACTCGTTGCTAACTACAGTGCCTACATCACGACTCACCCGGGTGTAAACTATGATGCAGCCGATTATACTCCTGATGGCAACCCGTTTAGTATGGTAATTGTCAATAAAGATTTCTACGTTATTGAGCCGAATACGGGAGTATTAGATAAGATTACGCCTGGAGGAAATGTTTCCCGGGTGGCTGACATGTCTGCAACGCAGGGACACATTGTTCCTACTGCTATTACTTATCATAATGGAAATTTCTACGTTGGCAACCTGGGCATTTTCCCTGCAACAGGTATTTCCAATATCTATAAAGTTACACCTGCAGGCCAGGTCAGTATTTTTGCGTCTGGTTTCTCAACCATTTTAAGTATTGCTTTTGATGACCATAACGGTTTGTACGTACTCGAAAATACAGTGGGCGCCCCTTCACCAACCCCTAATCATGGAGACGTTGTGAGAGTAGATCCATCAGGAGACAGGCACGTGATTGTTTCGGGACTTAACTTACCAACCGCTATTGCATTTGGACCTGATGGAAAATTGTATATTTCCAACTCGGGCATCGGTGCGCCGGGCGCAGGAGAAATTTTGCAGGTAAGTTTTAAATGTGAAGCTGTAATGGCTGCCAAAGAAGACCTCCGGTAATAAGATAAAATTATTTTATTATTATTTTTAATACAAAGCCCTGTTTTTACGGGGCTTTATCGTTCCCAATATATTGATGAGGATCAACAGGAAGAGCCTGCTTCGGTATAATTATTTAAAGACCAAATACGGCAACAAGAATAGGCGCAAAGCACGAATAAAAACTTCAACGCAGAAGTTATTCGCGTCTTAATTTTCTGTAATATACTTTCTGGAGCAATGTAAAATTATCCTGTATCTAATCACCCGCCACATTGCGATGTCCAAATTAATTAATGCTTTCTTAATTAATATTGCCAGGCATCTTAGCACTTCCTTTTTTGCCCAATTACATGGTTCACCGCTGTATGCCGGTTATCGTCGCCAGGTTAATAAGCGGGCACTAAATCTGCCAATTATTGTTGCAAAGCCTGATACCGCCGAATAAGGCAAAAAGCGGCGACATGCCAGTCTACTTTTAAGCAATCAATCACTTAAAATTTACAGTTATGAAAAAATTATTTTACTTGTTGGCAACGGCTATGTTGATCATAGCTGGTAACAGTTGCCAGAAATTTGACCTGGGAAGAATTTATAATCATCATCAAAATGAAAACACTGAGGCCAACGTAGCCACTGACTGGTATAAATTACAATTGAAGATTTTGCTTGAAAGAAATTCTGCGTTAACCGGGGTATATTTTGGGTATATAGGAATTGGGTTATACGAATCGGTGCGCTATGGCAGCAATAATTCGGTAAGCCTTTCAACTAAACTTTATCACATGCCGGAAATGCCTGGCATAGAAAACAATAAAGTTTACAACTGGCAGGTAAGCGCCAATGCAGCGATGGCAAGTATGGTTCGTTCTTTATATACAGGGCTCACCGTGGCAAACATAGCGAGTATTGATTCTTTGGAAAAAGCCTATAACGACAAATTGAGTCCAGGCATAAACTCTGAAGTATTCAATCGCTCTCAGAGTTTTGGAAGAAGTATTGCTACTACAATTTATAATTGGTATTTAACCGATGACTTTAATGCATCGAATGTTGGCTATGTACCGCCGGTTTTCCCTGGAACATGGGTTCCCACTCCCCCCGCTTTTGTTAATGGCATAAATCCTTATATAGGAAATGCGACCCCCTATCTCCAGTCGGATTTATCAGGCTTTGCTCCTGCCCATATTCCTTATTCAGAAGATCCAAATTCTGATTTTTATAAAATGGTAAAATATCTTTATGATGTTTCGCAAACTTTAACTACCGACCAAAAGAATACTGCATTATACTGGGTTGACCAGGGTAACGGCCTCGGTTATACGGCAGACGGGCATAACATAGCAATTGTAACAGAAGCAATTGATCAAACAAATTCCAATCTTGGTATTGCTGCCGAAGTTTATGCCAAAACAGGTATTGCAGAACGTGAATCAACTATCGAATGTTTCAGGTCAAAATATCATTTTAATCTTTTAAGACCGGTATCATACATTAAAAAATTGATTGATCCTAACTGGTTGCCATTCATTGTGACGCCTCCCTTTCCCGAATATCCTGCTGCACACGCATATGTAACGGGTGCTGTTATGCAGGCGGCTGCATCAGTTTTAGGAAATCATGTAAAAGTTACCGATGGTATATATGTTTTCAGAGGCTGGCCATCAAGAACCTATAACACTCTTTTTGCGGCGGCAGAAGAAGCGGGTATTTCGAGACTTTACGGCGGTATTCATTTTTTGCCCTCTATCAATACAGGATTAGAGTTAGCAAAAGAATTAGGAAATAAGATCGGGAATATAAATCTGCATGGATAGGATCAATAAATTTCAAATAAGATTTTAAAATTACTCTAATAAAGAGGGACATTAATTTAAAGGCTTTTCCGATTTTCCGGAAAGGCCTTTTTTATTGCTAATGTTTCATCAAAACAAAAGATTGCTCCTTAAAAAAATTTATTTTTGTCGCCAGGCATCCCGATAGCTATCCGGATGGCATTACACAATAAATTCTACTGATGAACAAAGGACCCGTTTCAACATTTATAGAACATCATTATCGCCACTTTAATGCTGCTGCGTTAATGGACGCAGCCAAAGGATATGTGACGCATATGGATGAAGGTGGAAAAATGATGGTTACCCTGGCAGGCGCTATGAGTACTGCAGAACTCGGAATTTCTTTTGCTGAAATGATCCGGCAGGATAAGGTGTCCATCATCAGTTGTACCGGTGCCAA
>JBDTOV010000202.1:0-9738 GCA_039933035.1 Ginsengibacter sp.
GTCAGGTCCGGACAACAAAAAAACACTTGCCTTTGATATATTTAATGGTTCGGTGGGTTTCCTGAATGCCTGTTATGTTGCTCAACAAATGATTGCGGCAGGAAATTGCAATACTGCCATGATTGTGGCCTCGGAAATTGAAAACAACGCCGATTGGTTTCCTGGTGAACTGGTAGGTATCCGCGAAGCCGCTTCTGCGCTCATCCTGGATTCACCTCCATCGAACTTCGGGGGGTTTTCCCGTTTTCTATTCAAATATCATTTAGAATCAATAAATATGTATAACACGTATTGTTCTACCGTGGATATTAAACCTCGTCTGCATGTTGAGAAGGCCACTGAACTTGAGGAAATGTATATTGCCTGTATTGTGCCTGTTGTCCAGGAATTATTACAGAAGGAGGGACTTGAGCTCAATCAAATAGATATGGTTTTTCCTCCCCAAATCTCATCAGGGTTCATTTCCCGATTAAGCGGGCAGTTGGGCCATCCCCGGGAAAGGTTTGTTGATGTCGTTGGGGAAGGTCCCGACTTATTTTCTTCTTCTCTACCTTACGGCCTGGAGTATGCCTACAAAAAGGAGTTGGTCAAACCTGGCGATACCGGATTAATTATCGCTGTTGGTTCAGGAATACAGGTAGGTTGCGCTATTTATAAATTTTGAATCCAATTAAATAGTATGAAGGCAACGAATAAATCCAGGCTTCCACCCGGCCCCCGGCTAAAAATTCCCTTAAGTAATTTATGTAGCTTTCGACGGGACAGCCTTGGTTTCTTGAAAAACATTGCCCATCAATATGGCGATATTGTTCACTTTAAAATGGGGACGCTTCGAATCGTCCTCCTGAATCACCCGGATTTTATCAAAGAAGTTCTGTCGATACAGCATAGCAATTTTGTTAAGGGCCGTCCATTGGAAATGGCAAAAGAATTATTAGGGGAGGGGCTTCTGACCAGCGAGGGGGAATTCCATAAGCGCCAATCACGCACCATCCAGGCAGCTTTTCATACCAGGATGATGAATGCATATGCACCTGCCATGACAGCATATACCATTCGCCTGATGAAAGGATGGAAAGATGGGATGATAGTGGATATGATGGAAGAAATGGTAAAAATGAGTACAGGGATCGCAGCTAAGACTTTGTTCAATGTGGATATAAAGGAAGAAGCCCCGGAGATTAATCAGGCTCTGGAATCGATCCTGACCCTTTTTGGAAGGATCTCGCTACCCTTTGCGAAATTGTCGCTCAAACTTCCCTTTCCAGGCACAATTCGTTTTTTAAAGGCTAAAGCAAGACTGGATCATACAATCTATAAAATCATTGACGAACGTCGCAGCAGCAAATTAAACAACGGAGATTTGCTCTCATTGCTACTCCATGCACAAGAGGAAACCGGTAGCGGAGGCGGTATGAGTGATCAACAAATTCGTGATGAGGCACTGACTCTCTTTCTGACTGCATTCGATACCACTTCTCTTGCCCTCACCTGGACCTGGTACCTGCTTTCGCAAAATCCGGAGGCTGAGGCTGAATTGCATGAAGAGGTTGATAGGGTACTGCAAGGCCGGATACCCACGCTGGAAGATTATTCCCAACTAAAATACACCCGTATGGTGTTTGCTGAATCCATGCGAATGTACCCTCCTATTTATATAATTGCCCGCCAGGCGCTTGAAGATTTTTCAATAGGCAACTATATCGTCCCGGGCGGTACCATAGTTCTGATGAGCCCGTATTTGATACATCATGATCCCCGCTTTCATCCGGAACCCGGGAAATTCAATCCTCATTCCCGGGCTGAACGTCCTGGTGTACAACACCCGGGATACGAGTATTTCCCATTTAGCGGAGGTCCCCGCTCATGCATTGGGCAACATTATGCCTGGTTGGAAGGTGTACTTGTACTCGCTTCCATTGCACAATTTTGGCGACTAAAGCTGATTCCAGATCATCCGGTTGTGTTGGGACAGTTCATTAACCTTCGACCCAGGTATGGCATGATGATGAATCTTAACCGAAGGAAATAAATGGGATTATTCTATAAATCATGAATAAATACGAACCGCAATGGCGTCCCGCAATTCCTGGAGAATTGATCTATCCAAACCAGGTTCATGTTTGGCGAACATACCTCGATTTAACTAAACTTCAAAGGGAAAGACTGCTGGGAATACTTTCAACTGATGAAGTTGAAAGAGCCGGAAGATTTCATTTTGAAAGACATAAAGAACGGTTCATTGCTGCACGTGGAATTTTGCGGCTGATCCTGGGGAGCTATCTGGGGAAGAACCCTCATAAACTAAGATTTGGGTATACTAATAAGGGCAAACCAGTACTTGCAATAAACGCTGATTACGATGCCCTTAGTTTTAACCTGTCGCACTCCGATACATACGCATTATACGCAGTCACCAAACACCGGAACATAGGCATTGATATCGAGCACATAAGGGATGATGTTGCCATCGGGCAGATTGCCCAAAAGTTCTTTTCACAGGGTGAGATCCGTTCGCTTGAGCAAATTCATAAAAACAAACTGCACCAGTTGTTTTTCCAATACTGGACCAGAAAAGAAGCCTTGCTCAAGGCCATCGGTGAGGGAATTTCCTCTCCGATGGAACTGGTTGACGTCTCACAAATAAGCGGAGCCATTATATTGCCGGGCACATTGCCTGGCGATGAAAAAGGAACCAGGCGTTGGTATGTACAGGATTTGTTTCCCGGTCATAATTATGCTGCGGCGATCGCTGTTGAGGAAGTTCAATGCGACCTTTCTTATATGCATTATTCTATTTGAGGAATATTTGCCGGTCTTTAAATAAAATACCCATACAAGTAAATTCCAGCTTCTTCCACATTATCCCAGACCAGTTTATAGTTCTTTGGAATAGCCTAAAGGTGATTCCGCCTGGAAGTGTTTTTGAATTGGATTTATTTGTCATTATCTGCCGTAAGTTTTTTATGATCGTCCTCCTTCAACTCTTTGTCCATATTTTGAATATCGGTGATAGAAAGTGTCAACATTCTTGTATTGTCGTAACGGCAACCGGAATATCATATTTGGTAAATCTTCAGTTTATTTACAACACTGTTTGCCACGGCGAAAAAAGTTCAGCAGTTTGAATTTAGCCACTTTGATTCTGATAAAGAAATTATCAAATACATCTCCAGCGCAATAGAGATTTTAAGAAAGAATCTGCCCCAGCAAAATTTATTGTTTGATGAAATTTGTAATCCGGAGCCATAGTTTACTGCATCCATAATCAAAGTCGATTTTAAAAGAAAATGTAAGGGCATTCTGTAATATTGTGTCACCAGAAATATTTACGTTACCAAACATCTCATTTATTATTCAACATAACAATATGGAAATATTTGAAAAAGCGTTTAATAAAAGAAAATCTGACAGCTTCAAAAGGGGCGGCAGAGAACTTAAAGACTTAGCTAATTTGGTAAAGACTTTTAGCATATTTTGATTCATTTTAGTACTTTTTAGTTCGTGCTTAAAGTAGCCTCGACAGGAATCGAACCTGTATCTGGAGCTTCGGAAACTCTTATACTATCCATTGTACGACGAGGCCATGCAATCACCTTTTTTATGCAGCGCAAATCTACAATAATTTTTTACGGGTAATCCAATACATGACTCAGTGATTTATAATATTCGGCAAAAATTATTTAATCAATCCATGTGCATTGGTGCTAAAAATCTTTACGGCAATAGCTAATAATATTACTCCGAAAAACTTTCTCACTACTATTAAGCCATTTGGGCCCAATGCTTTTTCAATCCACCTGAGAGATTTCAGCACAACAAAAATTATAATGCAATTGATTAATATGGCAATTAAAATATTGATATCAAAATAATTGGCTTTAAGAGACATAATGGTCGTTAGCGTACCCGAGCCTGCTATTAAAGGGAATGCAATGGGAACCACACTTCCGCTCCGGGGATCGTTATCTTGTTTGAAAAAATCCAGCCCAAGTATCATTTCAAGGCCGATGATAAAAATCACAATACTTCCGGCTACGGCAAAAGATTGGACGTCTAATCCAAGCAGGTTCAGGAATGGTTGCCCGATAAAAAGAAATAAAATCATGAACGCTCCTGATGCAATTGTTGCCTGTGATGACCGGATTACCCCGCCCATTTTTTCTTTTAAAGAAATTAAGATCGGGATAGACCCTAGTATATCAATTACAGCAAATAATGTAAAAGTTACCGTAATGATTTCCTCCGCCTTAATGTTGGCAAATTCGGCCATGCACTTTTTTTGCAAATGTAACAGTTATGCCGGAAGCAGATCGCAAAAATAAAAGCCATAATCTTCGATGATTGTGGGCTGAAAGCAAGTATCATTTGGCTCTTTTGACGCCGCATATTTTCTATAAACAATTTCACCCTCCGTAAAATAAACAGGAGAATTAAATAACGGCCCGTCAAAAACGAATGTGTGAAATTCCCCGTTCTCACCGCATGCATCTACATTCCGGGGAAGATCCGCAATAAAGCTCTCGTCTATTATTCTACCGCAAAAACTTTTGTCCAGGCATTTTTCATTAACACAGACTACTATCGTTTTAAACCCGAGGTCAATAAATTCATGAATTAATGTGGTGGTATCTCTTTTCCAGATCGGAAATACGGCGGTCATGCCCACTTTTGCCAATTGGGTTTCACGATAGGTTCTTAAGCCTTCCAGGAAAATATCACCAAACACGCTATGCGTAAAACCCTCCTGCTGCAATTGATGCATCGTTTGCATTATATATTCTTCATACACCGTCATAGAAGGCTGATCGGGTAATATTAATTTTTGTAAAGGAATGCCCATAGCCGCCGCTTGCAGTTCCAATAATTCGTCCCTGACTCCATGCATGGATATGCGCCCATACTCACTATTAACATTGGTTAATAGTCTTTTAACCGAGTACTGCTCATTTTTTACAATATGATATAGCGCAAGTGCACTGTCTTTACCACCGCTCCAGTTGAAGAATGATTGTAATGCTGGCATAGACTAAGCCATGGTAAGTGATGGGTATTCTGTTTTCATCCATTCAAAAGAACCAAACATGATTGCGACGTATAATAAAGTGCCGCAAAGAAAATTTCTTTCAAAAAGAATGGCGGCGGCCATACATGTCCACCACCCGCTAATTGTTGCTGGATATAAGATTCCTCCTGAAAATACACCTATATCGGCAATTACCCAATGAATGACTGTAATAGCCAGTGCAGATAGCAAAACATTTTTTACGGAAACATCTTTTAATAAATATTTTCCTGCGACAACCATTAATACAAAGGCGGCGTAAATCCAGTAAGCGCCATGATAGAATAATTGCCATTGATGTTGATATACAAAGCGGCTTAATACCAAATCGCTTATCCATAAGGTTAGCAACGGAAACAAATAAGCCTTCCATGATATATTAAAATAAGCGCCGCCAAATAAAGCCATGGCGCCTATGGGCGTAAAATTAGTTAATAGTGAAAAGCCGGTTTGCCTGTTTACAATAACGCGAAGACCGGCTACTGCCAGCACTCATAACAGGATTACTATAGTGCGCGGATTGAATGTTTGTGTTGACATAAAAATTTTTATTAAAACAGTAAGAAATTATTTTTTTACAGCTCCCGGAAACAAGATCATACATTAAAAGGCGGCACTTATGCCAATGGTGTAATTTGCCCTGCGGCTGTTGTACCCTGGTACATCAAAATATTGTTGATCGGTTATATTTCTCAGGTCAAGAAATGCACGAAACTGTTTGGTGAAATGGTAGCCGGCATACAGGTCCAGTGTATAATAATGTGGCATCATATCCGGTCCCGGATCATACGGACCTTTCAACCGTGTACCTACAAAACGGAACGAAGGCATCAGCGTAAGCTCCTTGCAGGGCTGTAACGTTAGGGTACTGTTGAAGGTAAAATTGGGACGGCGATATAAATTATTCACTTTTATATAGTCTTCCTTCCCCTGCCCGTCTATATAGGTAAAATTATTTACCCAGTTGCTGCTTTTACCTATTGAGATATTACTTTCAATTTCAAATCCATAATCATTTTGCTGATCGCGGTTAATGTATTGGCTGTAATAATTGAGGTCAGTATAATAAACAATCAGGTTCTTAATGTCTCTTTTAAACGCCACCATTCTTAAAGAATTCATTTTATCATGACTAAGGCTTTGTACGCCCAATTCATAATTAGTACTTTCTTCGGGCCTTAAATTTTTATTGCCCGCACTGCCATCGTACAATTGGTATATAGAGGGTACTTTGTATGCCGATGAAATATTTACAAACACACGAGTATTCCCATCAATGTTGTAAGACGGGTTAAAAGAATACGTAGTATTATTTCCATAAAGTTTATGATGATTGTACCGGATACCGGCCTCTGCGTTAAAACCATGCTCGTCCACTAAAAGGAGGGAAGCATAGCCTGAAAAATTATTTACTTTGGCGCTGTCACCAAGTCCGGTTGTATAAGGACCATAATTGCTAATGCTTACATAGTTTTGATCCGACTTTTGAGCGGTGTATTGCACACCGCTTAGTAATGATAATTTATTAACTAAAGTAAAATTGCCATACAGGTCTGAAACATACAATCTGCCCTTATACATTCCTTTCGCGTATTTTACAAACCCGCCTATGCTGGTGCTGTCATCATTATATAATCTTTTTGTATTGATGAAAGAATTGCTGAAATGCAGTGCTATGGTTTTCGTTTTATATATCATTTCCAGGGTATTGATAAAGCTGTAATGTGTGTTGGTATTATCCTTATCATCTGCAAATGCGCCCGCATCGAGATCGGTTTTGTAATAGCCATAATTACTCATTGCCCTCACTGAAAATTTGGGAGTAACCCTATAACCAATATTTGCCTGGAAATTATCCTGCTTTAGTCCATCATTATCAAAATTTTGACTACCTGTGCTATCATAAGCTGCAGAAAATCCTTTGCTGTCTGTATGGTCGTAGTTGAGGTTATAAGTAAAGTCGTGCAACGTACCATTTAATCCCGCATTTGCTTTAAACGTATGGTAGCTTCCATACGATAACAGTACAGAAGGCGTGATTTTTTTTGAGCCTCCTTTTTTAGTAATGATATTGATAACCCCCGCTACCGCATCACTGCCCCATAAAGTACTTTGCGCTCCTTTTAAAATTTCGATTCGCTCAACCTGCGAAGTATTCATATCGTTGAGATCAAATGAATTATTGATTTGTGATGGATCGCCCACTCTTACGCCATCAATCAATATTAAAGTGTTGCCCGTAGCCGAACCCCTGAGGTATATATCCTGGTTGGCACCCGGCGAATTATTGGCGCCTACGATAAATAAGCCCGCCTGGTAATTCAGAATTTCTGTCAGCGTTTTCCCGGCATTGCGTTGCAAGGTAGCCTCGTCAATTACACTGACTACTTTTCCTGTTTGCGATTGCTTCACCTCACTTTTAGTAGCGGTAACGATTACTTCATCTAATGTTCTCGCAGTGTCTTGTTGCGCCTGCACATAGCCGCTGAAAATTACAGCAGCCGCAATAAAAATTCCTTTTTTCATTTGTAGAAAATTTTTTTTGTGACTGCTTTCGAAATAAAAAAAGAAAGAAATATAAATGCCTTCCGGCTTTTACACTCCATGCCTTTCACCCGAAAGCTTTGAATGGTTTTAATGCAACAGGCAGGTCTTCTGGCTTAAGGTTTACTTCAACGCCTTCCCGTTTTTTACAAACAGTGGCGAAGATTGAAGCTTCTCGTGAGCCCCTCCTTCGGAGGGGTGTGGGGAGGCCCTTTTTACAGCTACGGGGATAGCTCCGGATTTTAACCGGATTCCCTTTTAATTCCGATTTTTAAATCGGAAACCCATTACGATTGCAAATGTAGCGGGAATAATTTTGGAATTCAAAAACAAATTGGGAAGATGTACGAGAACCAGGATGTCTGAAAAACCAGGAAGGTTTCTTATAAAAACTTTTAAGATAAAAATTCTAAAAATATTCATGGTTCATAGATAGTGTGTAAGAACGATGAAAAACCGGCCTGATTTAACCACGATAAAAGTTAATTTGTAAGGAAAAGACAGGTCAATTATTTTTTATTGAAAATTAAATGCTATACCGGCATAATAATTTCTTCCGGGTGCGGCATTGTAATAGCGGCCTGCCGCGGCATTAATATCATTACCCAGGCTATATTTTGTGTCAAAAAGATTATCAGCTCCGGCAAAAATTTCCGCGCTGATCTTTCTTTTAAAATCTTTTTTGTAACCCAGTCTTGCACCCAAAAGATTGTAGGAAGGTGCATAAGCAGAATTCGCATCATTGAGTGCAATCTTATCTACATAGTTATAAGTAATATTTACGTAGCATCCTGCCTTTGATGTTATATCCAGCCCGGCAACTACTACATTTGGTGCTGCACCCGGTAATTTATTTTTGGAAAAATCACTACTCACCTGTTTAAAATTTCCATAATGGAAATCATGCCATGCATAGCTGCCCCATACTTTGGCCGAATTAATAACATGATGCGGCGCTTTAACAAACTGGTAGGCAACATACGTTTCAATACCCTTTTGTTTGGTGGAGCCGGCATTCACATAATAATATACTCCATTAGTATCTATGCGCTGTACGATCGCATTTTTTATATCAAAGAAAAACCCGCTGATATCAAAATATATTTTGTTATCTAACAAGGTTCCTTTAATACCGGCTTCATAATCTATTCCATCTTCGGGTTGAAGGTTGGTGCCAAATAACCCATCGGAACGAAGTACTTCTGAAACAGTTGGGGGAGAAAATCCCCTGGCAACGCTCGCATATGCCGACACATTTTTATTAATCTTTTTTAGAATCGCAATGTGTGGAGGAAGTTTATTTTTGAAAACTCTTGTCTGCGTAGTCGATGGCCTGGAAGAAAGGTGAATGAGCTGCAGAGATGATTTGTTCAAACTTAGTCCGCCTGTAATCGTCCAGCCATGAGGTAGTTTTAAATCGGCTTGAGCAAAGAACATATATTGCCAATTGTTTAAATTATCGTCCGATTGCAGCGAGTCAGCAACACCGCGTTTGTTCCCATAATCTCTTGTATTAAAAAAACCTTTCTGTGCTTCTGTTCCAAAGTTAAGTTGCAAGCTGGTGTTCCCCATTTGCTTTTTATATTCAAATACACTTCTGCCACCAAAATGAGGTTCCTTTCGGAGTTCATAAACTCTTATACCAGGGTTGGTGAAATCGGTATAAGATCCATATAGAGAAGTTGTATTGTGCCAGTGATCATTAAAGTTATATTCATTGCTGAACCCGGCAAGAAAGATTTTTTGATAAATCGCAGCTTTGTTTTGCACAGCTCCAGGTTGCGAGCCCGCTCCAGGTCTTGCCTGTTTTGGATCCGCAGTATACTGTGCCAGCGTTTGGCCCCCGGGTGTTTGGTAATAAAGATCACTGTACGACATGTATGCATGCAACGTTTGTTTGTTATTTATTCTTAACAAACTTTCCCAGGAAGCAATATCCCTGCGCATCTTTGACTGTTGGCGATAGCCGTCGCTGGTTTGATGAGCGTAGCTGAAACTATTTTCATGATCCGCATCGCCGGTTTTTACATTGGCATTAATGTTATTCGTATTAAAACTACCCACGGTATACGCCAGCGAAATTCCCGGGTACCAATTAGCAGGTAAAGTATGGATGAGCATAGCGCCAC
>JBDTOV010000203.1:0-9653 GCA_039933035.1 Ginsengibacter sp.
TAATAATAAGTAAAATTTCTTCATACACACTACCTGTTCTTTTTGAGAAATAGTAAATGTCTTCCCGGGTATATGGAAAATGGCTTACAGAATAAACGGAATCTTAAGGGGCGTCTTCATCCGGGGGTTGTCGGATTTACACAAAACAGCAATAAAATTCAAAATAAAATGGATACTTGTAATTGTTTGATGTAAATCAAAATATGGAGGCATTCACAGGAGTAGAAAAACTGATAGTTATTAACGATGTAAATTAATGTTAATATATTGATTTTTACATGGTCAGGAGAAATTTTTTTACAATGGGTCAAAGAGTATGCAATATTACTTCGTAAAATCATCACTATAAAAAGCAAATATTTAACTAAAATTCACACTTTGTGCGAAGCCCCATGTTCGATTTTTGCTACGGCAATCCCTTTGGAACCGCCCGGAATAGCAAAGACCGGCAACCTGTTTATTGTGTGATTTTTTTTACAAGTATTTAATTTTTTTCCTGGATGGGATTCAGAAAAAAATGATGTAAAGAGTGTTTCTTTGTAATTATAAATGGATACCAGCCTCAATAAATATATAAGTGATACAGGGTATTGCAGTCGCCGGGAAGCTGATAGATATATTGAAGAGGGAAGAGTGAGCCTTAACGGGCGGGAGGCAAGGAAAGGAAACCGGGTAACAAAAAACGATGTGGTACTATTGGATGGAGAACCGCTCCAGGCAAAATCCACCCCTGTTTATGTGATGCTCAATAAACCCAAAGGCATTACGTGTACCACGGACTTAAAAGATACATCCAATATCATAGATTTTGTCAATTACGGCAGGCGCATTTTTCCGGTCGGTCGTTTGGATAAGCTTTCGGAAGGACTTATTTTTCTTACGAGCGACGGCGATATTGTAAACAAAATTCTGCGGGCTGGCAACGGGCATGAGAAGGAATATATCGTTACCATAGATAAGCCCATAACAAATGAATTTCTAATCAAAATGAGAAATGGCGTAAAAATAATGGGCGTTATTACCCGTAAATCTTTTGTAAAACAAGAAGGTGAAAAAAAGTTCAGGATTATATTAACACAAGGCCTCAACCGCCAAATACGTAGAATGTGCGCCGCTCTTGGTTATAAAGTAAATTCACTGATGAGGATTAGGATAATGAATATTAAGCTTACCGGATTACCTTCGGGCAAGTGGCGCCATTTCACCGATGAAGAAATTACCGGAATTCAGAAATTATTATTGAACAGCTCCAAAACCGCTGATGTTGAAAGTATGGGCGAATAACAAAAACGATCTTTTAACCATAGTATTTCGAAATTTTTTTCGTTTTGATTTGTCATGTAATTTCCTTTTCGGTGAGGCAAATATTGATAGTTTATTTATTAGAAAAATTTTATAAAAAATGTCATACGCCCATTATAAAGAAAAATTTCCCGCCGCCTTCCCAAAACTTTCATCAGCGCAAATAGCCCAAATAGCTGAAGTGGCGGAATGCCGCACTTATCAGGATGGTGACGCACTATTTAAAGCCGGACAAGCCGAATTTAAATTTCATGTAATACAAAAAGGTGAAATAGAAATTTTCGATCGTTCGGGTGATAACCCGGTATTAATTCTTACCCATCAGCCCCTGGAATTTACCGGGGATATTGCCAATTTTGCCGGAAGATCCTCTAATGTAGACGCCATCGCCAGGGGAACCGTGGAGGTTTATGAAATTTGCGCTGCTGAACTAAAAACTATCATCGGCGAATGGCCCGAATTAAGCGACATTATTTTAAATGCCTTTATTGCCCGAAGTATCGCGTTAAGTGAGAGTCATTTTACCGGCCTTCGGGTGATCGGTTCGCAATACTCAAAGGATACATTTCGCATCAGGGATTTTCTTTCGAGGAACCGGGTAATGTTTACCTGGGTTGATGTAGCGCATGATCCAAACGTAGGTGAACTGTTGGATCGTTTTCACGTTCAGCCAGGTGATACGCCTATTGTTGCCTCCGGAAACGAATGGATACTCCGGAATCCTTCAAACATCATACTGGCGGAAAAAATTGGAATAAAGCAGGAATTTAAGGAGGATCTCTATGACCTGGTTATAGCCGGAGGCGGCCCCGCAGGACTTGCGGCAGCCGTCTATGGCGCTTCAGAAGGATTAAAAACAATAGTTCTTGAGATGATGGCTCCCGGAGGACAGGCTGGCACCAGTTCAAAAATTGAAAATTATTTAGGTTTTCCAACGGGTGTTTCCGGCGAGGAACTGGCAGCAAGAGCTACGATACAGGCGGAAAAATTTGGAGCCCGGTTAGATATTCCTTCCAAAGTGGTCGGCCTTTCTTTTGAAAATAAACAGAACGTTTTTGAATTGGATACCGGAGAAAAATTTTTATCGAAGTCATTACTAATTGCGACCGGTGCAGAGTATAAAAAACTCGATATACCCAACATTGAAAAATTCGAAGGCAGGGGTATTTATTATGCCGCCACAAAAATGGAAGCCACTATTTGCAAAGATCAACAGGTGGCGGTTGTTGGCGGCGGTAATTCTGCAGGGCAGGCAGCCATATTTTTATCCATGCATGTCAGCAAAGTATTTTTAATTGTCCGCGGTAAAAATCTTTCTATTACGATGAGTAAATACCTTGAACAGCGCATTAAAGATTGTGAGAATATTGAACTGTATTTTAATACACAGATAACAGCCGTAAAAGGGAATGAACAGCTTGAAGCCATTTCAATAATGAATACGGAAACGAAGGAGCAAAATGAATTGGACGCAGTGGCCATATTTTCATTTATTGGAGCTACTCCCCTGATAGAATGGTTGCCGGATGAAATTGAAAAGGATGAAAAAGGTTTCATAATTACGGGTGTTAATGCAGGCAAATCCCCCCGGTGGACAGAAAAGCGCCAGCCATACTTATTGGAGACAACCCGCCCCGGTGTTTTCGCTGCTGGCGACGTACGCAGTAATTCAGTAAAAAGGGTATCATCTGCTGTAGGCGAGGGTTCTATGGCCGTACAGTTTGTACACGAATACCTCAAAGACCTGTAAATATTTTTGCAAGCTTAAATTTTCAGGCTTTGAATTATCCCAGGTTCTGAACACCCAGGTATAACAACAACTATTTTTTGGCTGGGTTCTTTTTGCCTGGTAAATGAGACGATAACTTCGGTTTTTTCTTTAGCGAAGATCCTCTTTCAATTAAGTCGGACTTAATAAGAATTGTGCGGGTAGTAGTTAGCGGTGCTATTCCTTCTAAATGATCTACTAACGCACGTGCCACAATTTCTCCCATTTCCTGACCGGGATAATTAACGGTAGTAAGTTTAGGATCTACAACCCTGCTGATAATATCATTATTAAAACCAGCAATGGCCACATCTCCGGGAATAGCATAACCTGCATCTTTTAATACCTGCATGCAAACAACAGCACAATTATCATTTGTTATAAAAATTCCGTCAGGCATTGATTCCATGGCTAATAGATGGTTTGCTGCTTCTATAGTGCTCTGCTCATCCATGTTAGTGACGATTACATATTTCTCATTAAATGCAATGCCATGCTCTGTTAGCGCCTGGCGATAACCATTTAAGCGGTCGGAATATACATTGCGTGAAAGGCTTCCCGTAATGTGGGCAATTTTTTTGCAGCCCTGTTCAATGAGATGTGAAGTAACCTGGTAGCCGGCTTTACAATTATCAATTATCACGTTAGTGCTCGACTTGCCATGGCTTATCCTGTCAAAAAAAATGACAGGAATAGCTTTGTCGAAAAAGGGATCAAAATGCGAGAAATCTTTTGTATCAAATGCAAGTGAAACAATCAATCCATCCACCCTGCTGTTAAACATGGTGGCTGCATTAGCCACTTCCTTCATTTCTGTTTCCTGCGATTGGGATATGATCAGGTTGTAGCCTGCTTTGTTAGCAACCTTTTCAATGCCAGACAATACTGAGGCTATAAAATTACTGTTGAGTGTTTGTACAATTACGCCGAGGGTATGTGTACGCTGATTTCTTAAATTCCTGGCAAATAAATTGGAACGATATCCCATCGACTTTGCAGTTTCTGCAATCTGTTTCTGCTTTTTTTTAGTTACAGAAATATGATTATTTAGCGCACGGCTTACCGTTGCCGGGGATATATGCAGTTTTAGAGCAATATCGTAAATAGTAGTCTCTTTTCTATTTTTCATATAATCGGTTTCATGAAATATAGATGTAAAAGGATTCGTTAATCAAAACTATGAAATAGCCATATCTTTAAAAAAAGTGAATGTTTTTGGAGCTAAATCAAGCCAATCTGCTGGAGTTAAAATAAATCCAGTTTATAAAAGCGATGCAAAATAACTTTTTTTTGATAAAAATAAAAATTCCATGAAATCGGTTTCATTTTTAAAAAGATTGATTTACATTTAACTTTTATTTGTGACGTACGATTGATAAACACTTTCAAAAAAGTAATTGCTTGATGAAGGGATTTTTATTACTTGTTTTTACAATGGCATTCGTTAGCAGATCTGTAAATATTTTTGCCCAGGGAATTGCACGGCTAACCATTCACAATGTAAGTGATAGCATCGGGGAGCCCGTAAATATTGATTTAGATGCCCTGACCTATGTAGCAGATTCATCCCTTGTATTGTATCAATTGTTTGGAGATAAAAAGGTTCCGGTTCCCTTCCAGGTTGAACATGGTTATCATCGTTTTCTTTGGTGGTTGGCAAAAAAAGACGGCGATGTTCAGGAAACGCAGGTTTATGTATTAACCCGCGGACATGGAGATAAAATAAAAGAGTTTCCTATAAAAGTAGAAAACCAGGGTGGTGATTTGCTGCTTACCGGTCAGGGTAAAAAAGTATTGCAATATAATTTTCAAACTGTTTATCCTCCCGAAGGTGTTGATACCGTTTACAAAAGAAGCGGTTTTATTCATCCATTGTGGTCGCCCGATGGCCACGTGCTTACGCAAATTAATCCACCCGATCATCGCCACCATGTAGGTATCTGGAATCCATGGACCGAAGTATCTTTTGAAGGCAAAGATGTGGATTTCTGGAACCTGGTTAAAAAACAGGGAACCGTCCGCTTTGCCAAATTTATTTCAAAAACTGAAGGGCCTGTTTATGGCGGATTCAGAGCATTGCAGGAGCACGTAGCTTTTGATGATACATTGATGAATAAAGAAAAAGTAGCACTGGATGAAGTGTGGGATATAAGAGTATATAATGTTGGAAATAAAATGTGGCTGTGGGATTTTACTTCTGAACTCAATTGTGCCACGGACGATTCTGTCATTTTGAAAGAATACCGTTATGGCGGTTTCGGTTTCAGGGCTACGCACGACTGGAATAATCAAAACAGTAAAGTGCTCACTTCTGAAGGGAAGACCCGTAAAGATGCTGATGCCACACGAGCCCGCTGGTGCATGATTGACGGAGATGTAACCGGTGGACATTCCGGTATCCTGTTTATGGATTATCCAACTAATTATAATTTCCCGGAACCGATGCGCGTGTGGCCGGAAAATATGAATGGCAGGGGAGATGTGTTCTTTAGTTTCAGCCCAACAAGAAATATGGATTGGCCTTTGGCACCCTATAAAAGATATGTTTTAAAATACCGGATGTTGGTTTATGATGGTACCATATCTCCCGGGTTGGCAGAGAATACGTGGAATAGCTTTAGTCATCCACCCCAGGTAACCATTTCAAAACTAAAATAGCATAACGTTTCATAATAATTATTATCAACAACGTATGAAAAAATCAAAAATAGCGGCTTATTACCTGGCCGGAATCCTATGTACTATTTTAATCTTAACGGCCTGTTCTACCACAAAACATGGGGAGAACAATACGGTTAACTGGAAAAAAATAAGCGTACTGGTTTATACCAAAAATGGCAAAGGATATGTACATGATAATATTCCATCCGCGGTAGCTTGCATTCAGCGTTTAGGGAAACAAAGCGGTTTTGGAGTGGATGTTTCCGATAACCCGGCTGACTTTAATGAGGCCAATCTAAAAAAATATAGCGCATTGATTTTTACGAGCACGAACAATGATGTGTTTGATTCCGATGCACAGAAAGTGGCGCTCATGCGGTACATAGAGGCGGGGGGAGGATTTGTGGGTATTCATTCCGTAACCGGTACCGAACGGAACTGGCAATGGTTTAAAAGATTAGTTGGCGGAACATTTGTTCGCCATGCAAAACATCAGCAGTTTAAGGAGATCATTGTTGATACAGCAAACGCATCCACTTCATTTTTACCAGGGCATTGGGATGTAAATGATGAGTGTTACTATGTAACAGATATTAATCCGGACATACATGTATTAATGGCACATGACCTTACTACGGTTGATGATAAGGACAAGCCCTTTACCTACGGTGATGTTTTTCCATCCGCATGGTACCATGAATTTGATGGCGGACGCGAATGGTATACTGCGTTAGGCCATGATGGAGAAAGATATTCCGACCCTGTTTTCGAAAAGCATATACTGAGCGGAATAGAATGGGTGATTGGCAAAAACAAACCGTTGGATTATTCAAAAGCTCATGCGCAAACCCCGGATGATCCATTGCCATATTGAAGTATATTAGAAACTTTTTTTATCCATTATAAAACCAACAATTATGAATCCTAATGAATCAGGAAATCAAACCAACAGGAGAAAGTTTTTATCTAATTCCGTGAAAGGAGCCGTAGGGGCAATAGCTTTAAGCAATCTTCCTGGCAGCGGTAAAGGTTTTCCTGCGATAGTGCCCTCAAGCGTTTTTGGAAAAAATTCACCGGGTAATCGTATTAACATTGGTGTTATTGGCGCAGGCCGTATAGCGCACGAGTGGGATATTCCCGGCACTGCGCAATGGGATTTGGCTAACATCATGGCGGTTTGCGACCTGGATAGTAATCGCGTAAAACAAGGCAAAGAGTTTATTGACGGTATTTATACCAAGAAATCCGGTAAGGCCTACAATGGAACGAAAACGTACGATGATTACCAGGAATTACTTGCCAATAAAGATATAGATGCTGTGTTAGTCTGCACGCCTGACCACTGGCATGCACTGGCGGCCATTCATGCAGCAAGAGCGGGTAAACATATTTATATGGAAAAGCCCGCATCTCTTACCATTGCCGGAGGCAGAATACTAAGCGATGAAGTATATAAATCCGGCATCACGTTCCAGATTGGCAGCCAGCAGCGTTCACTGTCGCCCTGGCCGCAATTTCACAAAGCCTGCGAACTGGTACGCAATGGACGAATCGGGGACTTACAAACTATTTACGTCGGTTTGCCTATAGATGATCCTAAAACATCTTACACTGAAAAAGAAATGCCAATACCTGAAAACCTGAATTATGAAATGTGGTCAGGCAGTACTCCTTATTCTGTTTATACTGAGCATCGTGTACATCCGCAGGATGGTAGCTTCTCGCGCCCCGGATGGTTGCGCTGTGAGCAATATGGCGCCGGCATGATAACCGGTTGGGGAGCACATCATTTTGATATTGCCAATTGGGGCATGGGAACAGAGCATACCGGTCCTATTGAAATCTCCTGCCAGGAGGTAACCTGGCCCCCAAAAGATGCATTGTGGGATGTTCACGGTCCATTCAAAACAGAAAGTTTATTCGCAAATGGCGTGCGGGTATTGGCCAGTGATAGCTATACGAACGGGGTAAAATTTGTAGGGTCAAACGGCTGGATATTCGTAGGACGCGGAAATTATTCTATCACAGCCAGTGATCCAACATCAAAAAATCAGAACGAGAAATCACTCTCAGCCAGCGATCCAAAGATTCTTGATTCTGTGATAGGGCCTAATGAGATTCATTTGTATGAAAGTAAAGAACAACACCTCAACTGGCTGGAATGTATTATCAGTGGTCAGCCAACCATTGCACCAATTGAAGTGGGCCATCGGGCATGTTCCGTTTGCCTGTTGAGCGCTATCGCCATGAAGCTTAGGAGAAAATTATATTGGGATCCCATAAAAGAAAGATTCAAAAATGATACTGAAGCCAATGCCATTCTGAGCCGTTCGCAACGTTGGCCCTACCAGCTTAACATGGAATATGATTTAAAGACTGTCATTTAACCTTGATAAAATACTCCATTTTGAAAGAAACGAAAACTGATATCAGGTTCCATGTCTCTCTCCTTTGGAGAGAGCCTGTCCCGATTTTTCGGGAGGTTGGGGTGAGGTCAGCAAAATTTAAAACGCGCAAATGAAAATGATTCGGAAAATTAAAACCTTCACTTTAATTCTAACGACTGTTTTAATGATAACGGGTTGCCGGCAAGGCGATAATAAAAAGGAAGTAAAGACCAATGGCGGGGTGAGACTTATCACGCTCGATCCATCTCATTTCCATGCTGCACTGGTACAGAAAAGTATGTATCCCGGGATTGATTCTGTTGTGTATGTATATGCACCAAAGGGCCTGGGATTGGATGAACAACTCAATTATATAGAACAATACAATAGCCGTACAGAAGATCCGACTCATTGGGTGGAAAAGGTGTATAACGGTAACGACTACCTGCAAAAAATGCTGGACGAAAAAAAGGGGAATGTTGTAGTTCTTGCGGGTAATAATCTGCTGAAATCAGCATATATAAAAAGATCAGTTGACGATGGATTCAATGTGCTGGCCGATAAACCCATGGCTATAAATACGGCAGGATTTGATACGCTTAAACAGGCCTTTGCAGATGCCAAAGAAAAAGGCGTGCTTTTGTATGATATTATGACGGAACGCTCCGTGGCGGCCTCCATTCTTCAAAAGAAGCTGGCAAATATGCCTTCGGTTTTTGGTGAATTGCAACAAGGAACAACAGGTTCGCCGGCGGTGATTATGGAAAGTGTTCACCGGTATTTTAAGCAGGTTTCAGGAAAACCTTTGATACGCCCCGATTGGTTTTTTGATCCGCTCCAGCAGGGCGATGCTATCGTGGATGTAGGTACGCACCTGGTGGACCTGGTACAATGGGTTTGTTTCCCGGAGATATCGCTTGATTATGCAAAAGATATTACTATTCAATCGTCAAAAATATGGCCTACGCCAATTAATCTTTCGCAATTTTCTGTTATTACGAATGAAGATCACTTTCCTGATTTTCTAAAGAAGTATGTAAGTAACGATTCAATTTTGTCAACGCATGGAAACGGTTCTATTGACTATACTATTAAAGGGATTCATTCAAGAATAACTGCGGAATGGACTTATGATGCACCGCAAGGCGCGGGCGATACTTATTATGCATTGCTGAAAGGAACCAGGGCTAATCTTGAAATAAGACAAGGCGCAGAAGAAAACTGGAAAGCAGTGCTGTATGTTTGGCCGCAAAATCCAAAAGATACCAACGATCTATCAAAGGCGCTTGATGATGCAATTAAAGATATTAATAAGGATATGCCGGGCGTAAACGTGGCTCAATATAAAACAGGATGGAAAATAATGATTCCTGGAAAATATGACCAGGGGCATGAATCACATTTTGCAGAAGTGATGAAAAGGTACTTGCAATATCTTAAGGATGGGAAATTGCCCGAATGGGAAGTGCCGGATATGATTGCTAAATACTACACAACAACGAAAGGATTGGAGATGGCTCAACAATGATAGAATT
>JBDTOV010000204.1:0-9653 GCA_039933035.1 Ginsengibacter sp.
TGTAAAACCTTTTTATAATAATAATTGAGATGTTTAGTCACCAGTTGATTCATATCCTGCTGTGCAATGGCGTACAAACTTAGAAACGCCATTAATAGCGCCAAGTGTGGCGGCCAGTCATTTCGTGAAGCCATGAGTTGGTTTATCTCAACATCACTTATGATAGTTCCATCCGTAGACGTTAGAAAGTTGAAGAATCCTGACCAATCACTATCAGGGCTATTTGTTTGGTCATAAAAACTGACTTGCTTTGATAGCTGATACAGAAAATTGATAAGATCATTTTTCGTTCGTCCATCGAGCTGCACATAATTCGGATCCAATGCAGGCAAGTTTCGTTGCATTTGGTTTACTCCATCTGTGCTTAGTAAATATTGATATATATTATCAAGGTTTATCATTATCAGGTTTCAGATAAATAAAAAGGATATACCAGGTTGCCTCTTGTATTAGTAGTTCTCACCACATAATCAATAGAGATCAATACCAAACCACCAGATGCATTTTGCGTAAGCAAGTCAACAGTTTTCAAGTCAATCCTTGGCTCGTAAAGCAGAATTGCATTCTTTATCAGGTTCTGCATATATGTTTGAAAACCGGTGGTAATAGATTCAAATATCATAGAATCTGTATTGCATCCGTATTCCGGCTGCATTATACGCTCACCAATGCCTGTTGACAATAATATTTGAAGACTGCTTTGAATGTCGTCTTCCCCATCCAGCATTTCTACGCCGACGCTCTTTGTAAATGTTGGCGGAAAGCTCCAGCCTCTACCCAAAAAAGAACTGTCCTGTTGCATATTTATCCGATTAATACTGTAAAACATCCTAAAATAATTGCCCCCCCATGTGCAGTAGTATCGCCCATCCGTGCTGCCGGTGCTCCGCCAATCATTACCGTAGCAGAGCCCATAGCAATTGTATCAGGCGGACCGGCACAGGTAAGCATGTCACCTACCCGTGCTGCCGGCATACCTCCTATGAGCACCGTTGGGCAACCGGGTGGGATTACAGGCCCGCCTACATGGGGGACCGGCCCTGTAAACATCGGGCATACGTGCATGTCTCCTGCTCTTGCTGCAAATGGCATATATTTTAATTTATCTGAACTATTGCTCCTTTAAGCACCGCATTGGCACTGCTGGTTAATTCCAGGCCAGCTGCGCCGTCTGCTTTAAATTTTAATTGCGCTTTTAATGAAACATTGTTTCCTTCCAGTGTTATATCATCGTTTGTTTTCAGGCTGATCTTTTTGGAACTTTGGATGCTTATCCCGTTATCATCCATTAATATTTTATTGCCATTACCGTCTTCCAGTTGTATTACTTTAGAATCATCATCTATAAAAAGACTCCTCCCTCCCGGCGTTTCCAGCTTCACTGATTTTTTATCATCATCGAAAGTTAATTTTATTGCACTCCTGGAAACATACGCTTTTATGTTATTGGCATCAGCAGCCTGTAAAGGTGCAGGCTTGGCACTGCTGTTTAACATGCCTAAAATAATGGGGGCCCGGGGGTCATCATTTAAAAATCCTACAATAACTTCATCACCTACTTCCGGCCTGAAGAAGAAACCGCGGTTATCGCCTGCATCCAGGCTGGCAACCCTTGACCATACGCCCTGGTCATCTGGATCTATGATTGGCAGGCAGACACGTATCCTGTCTTCACCATCCGGGTCACTTTCCAATTGAGTTACCACACCTATCTGCAAACCATTTACCGCAGGTAATATTCCTGCAGCTTTGGGTGTATTAACCGGGTATTCGGCCGAAAACCATTTTGGTGACAATCCGAATTGTGCATCTGAAAGCCAGTCACCATTAGCAATTTCATGCCTTACGCCGGAAACAAAGACCTTACCGTTTATACGGTCGCCCAGTCCGTCAAGATTTAAAACGGTTGCAGGTTTTACACCAGGAAATCCCTGGAACTTAACCCTTCCCTTTATCTTCGATAGTCTGTTTTTTAATAGTTGTGCATCAGCCCACGCCTGTAATTCTTCCTGCACTATGTGCCCGGTGTGTTTTAAATCATAAGAAGCCAAACCAAGCACATCTCCAAGATCTGCAGACGATATATTTCCATTTTCCGGGGTGCCAGGTTCAGTTGCCTGCACATTCAGCAATTCCTGGTTGGTATAATCCCAGGAATATGCACTTACCCCCTGGTATTGGTCCCTGGCATCCATTTCAGAATCAAATTCCATGATGGTTGCGCCAAATAAAAGATTCAGTACCGGGTCATTATCTAATGCAGGCTTTGTTGAAGTAATGCCGTCTTCACCAGTTATACAAACACATCCGTTGGCTTCCAGGCGGCTTATGATGAAATCCCAATCGGTACAATCAAACTGCACAAGTTCCTTATGTTGTACCGATGTAGCACCTATTGAATTGCTAAGGCTATAATCACCTATAATTTCTTCTATAACATCACTATCTGTTTTATCAAAAAAATATTTATTCTTTCTTCCTACCGTCAGTTTCACGGCTTCATCTTTACAGTCAACAATCAATTGCGAACTTTTATTCCTGATCCTTATTTTATGTATAACGATAATGCCTTTAAAGATGGATGTTTCATCAGAATGATAACCCGCGAAAATTTCTATTGGTTTACCAGGCACAAAAAGATCCTGGTTAGCCACTTTAAAATCCTGGAGAGCCGGTTCTCCGTCTAATATAGAAATCCTTGCCGACGGTATCTTATTGATTTCGTTTTGAACTGCAATCGATTGAACAAGCACAGTGGAAGGTATTTTAGTGCCGCCTATTTTTATGGTAAATGTTACCAGGTTAGTTGGTCTCGTTCCTGGGATAATTCTATCGCTGCTCATTCAAAATTTTATTTATTAATAGGGGGGAACTTTATGCTGTCACCCACTTTTAAATTTCTGAAATTGGTAAGATTATTTACCCGTGCCACTTCCATATAATAAGAAGCATCTCCATAAATTTTGTATGTCATTAATGGTAAAGTATCACCTTCTGTTACCTGTCTTACATGTGTTAAATCGGGAGAGTTATCCTTTTGAGCGGCTACTCTTAACTTGTCAGTAACAGAACCAACAAATACTGCTGTTGCTACGGCGCGCAGAGGAGTACCATCCGGCTTAAATAATTTAAAATTAAAATTCAAAGATGTAAGATTGCCGTCAAAAATCAGCTTGCCCCATAACAACTGAATTTTCCTAGGGCTGTGCTGATCGCCGTCATAAGTAAAAACAACCTTATTAAATTTAGTGATTTCTTTCATTACATCGTAATCTTCCTGCGGCGATATTAAACCTGAAACAGCGCTGGCAACAGCGCCTACAATGGGTATACTACTCAAAGCTCCCAAAGTGCTGGGTTTGGGCAATACGCCGGATCCGTCAAATAAAAAATCAAATTGCATAGTAGGCGGAGGAGTATTCGCATAAGACGGGTCGCTTCCGGAAGTCCCGGGCACTTCTTTAATATTCAGGTTAACCTTGTAATTGATTGTATAAGTTTCCGGGTTAACCAGTGATACGTAAGAATCGTTTGGATCGGTACTCAAGGATTCTTTTCCTCCTACAGTTTTGTAAGCTGTTAATTTCAATTTATCAGGTGTTGCCATTAGCGTTCCTCCTTATTTTTCAAAATTTCCAACACTTGTTCCACACAGGCAGTTATGATGGACTCAGCATTCTCCGGAAATTTTTTGTCCGTCATTGCTTTTTCATTTTTTTGTCCCGATAAATCATCCACATAGGCTTTGATACTCAGTTCCCGTATTTCGATTGGCATTTTAGATTAGTTAAGTTGTTGAACAGGTTATAATTAAAATGAAAGACTTCCGCTAATTGCTCCCGTCAGCGCTCCCATTGCAGCATTTGCAGGATCATAATATTTAAAATACTGGTAACTTAATGCAAGCGTTTCTATTACAACTTCACTTTTGTCGGCACTAAATCCCGAGACCTCCAATCGTTTGGGTATTGCATTAATTACATACCAGTTGTATAAAGGCAGGTGGTTTTCATCGAGGAGAGAGATCAAAATGTTTGTCGGCTTAAACTCAAAATTTTCGATAGCATTCATGCACCAGCGCAGAATACCTGATCCCATAAATTTCCCTCTTTTTAAAACCAACTCAGGGTAACTTGTACGCACAGGTAACTGGTGTACGAAACGGTTCTCCCCTCCTTCTTTCAGCGCTTCCATTTCCATAGTAACATTAAGGCCGGATACTTCCTGGAATTTGATATCATTCGGCAATTGCGGAAATAATTCAAACACTACCGAAAAGTGAAACCCGGTTTGGGGGTAAGACATATCCATAATTATTCATTTTGTAAAGTGAAACCTTCATGCGCAATGTCAAGCTGTTCTATAGCCACGTCATTTCCATCTGCTTTCAGATCCGTAGATGTAATTTTTGTAGGCCATGCATTTTTTACCTTCCATACTATTACGGGCGCAAGGGTTTCATCGAGCAGACTTATTGTAATATCGCGCCGCTCTACTGTGTTCATGTTGATCGTGTTGAACCAGTTATAATATTCATTATCCGACTTAAATATTCCGCGCTTTAAGACGATGTTACTAAATTTTCGCTGCCCCGGCATCTTTATTTTATGATACTCAGGACTTGCACCATCACGGTATTCAACTACATCATTTGTGATGTCAAGACCGCTGACTTCAGTAAAACCTATTTTTGTACCGCCCCATTCTACCTGGAAATGAAATTTAGGAAGTGGATAATTTGCCATAAAATTGTTTTTAATTTGAAGGATAATTTTGTTTACTTATAATTAATTAAGCTTGCTGCTGTATTTGTGAAAAGCGAAGAATAATAAATTCGGCCGGTCTAACCGGTGCCATTCCTATTTCCACAATCATACGGCCATTCAAAATATCATCGAACGTCATTGTTTGCCCAAGACCCACCTTTACATAAAATGCCTGTTCCGGTTTTGAACCTGCCAAAGCGCCTAACCGCCATAGATTGGTAAGATAGTTCTCAATCATAGCCCGCACTTTTACCCATGTATTGCCGTCATTCGGCTCAAACACAAAAACATTGGCTGCTTTTTTTGAAGACTCTTCAACCATAATATAAAAACGGCGAACCGAAATGTACTTAAAGTCATTGCTGTTACCATCTAATGTGCGTGCCCCCCATACTAAAATGCCCTTGCCTGTAAATGCACGTATTGCGTTAACAGACTTGCCTGACGTTGCATCTATATTCATATCTCCCTGCAAGTCATCTGAAATTTGGAAAGTTGTTCCTATCGCATCCAGTACACCTACATTGGCTGGCGCTTTCCATACGCCACGGGAAGCATCTACAGAGGCATAAATTCCGGCAACAGCAGGTGACGGAGGAAGAACAACAGGAAATTGAGTATCCAAAGCCTGCGTAAGTAAATTATAAGCCGCAAGATTGTAATAAGGCGGAGGACCCGGAGGAGAAGATGGAGGAGAGGCCGGTACAGGAAGTGTGCTAATTTCACTGAGCGTTTTGCCATTTAAAGGGCCATCATTAGTAGTTTGTGAACCATCTGATGCTACCGTAATAACAGTATGGATGATTGTTGTTTTAGATTCATCATAATCGTATGAATAAACAGTTTTTAAATTTGGAAAATAGACGGCTCCATAATTTTTACTGTCGGCAATTCCTACAAAATTTCTAAAATCACCAATTGCATTTTCAAGATCTCTGCTGGTAACCAGTGTTTCGCCAGTGTTATGAATATCCATTATACAAAACCTATCCTGAAGAAGCCCGCATTGCGTAAGTGCCTGGTTTTGAAGATTATAATAAGCACCTGCATCCATGTTTTGTCCTTCGGGGAAAACAATAAGTGTTGGTTCATCTTCTTTGGCAAGAGCTTCGAGGCCAACACCAGTTCCTAGGTTATAAAACGCATTTGGATCAACCCCTGTATCGGTATCCATGTCGGCTGAAAATTTACCCACAGAAATAATATAACATGGACCTCCGCCATTTCCATAAAAGAAACGAACTGCTGAATGCATATTATGTTTTGATTTGTCCCCATTAAAGGCTACAGATATTGTATTAGTGGTAGTTTTACCGACTGTTTTTTGAGCATAAGTAATTTGGATATTTGTTTCTTTTTGGTTTTTTCCAAAATACAGTTCATACTCCAGCATTGAACTAATACGGGTGGGTTTGTTGATCAAGCTTTTACCTTGCAGATCCTGTGCAATTTGTGTATAGCCCATAAAGGCAGGTATGGCTGTTGCTACCTGAGCAATTGATGGCGGAAAAGAGGGGATTTCATTTACATAAACGCCAGGGGTTTTAATTGCACTTTCATTTATTTGTGACATGTTTAGTTTATTTATGATGTTAATAGTTTAAAAATATTTCTGAATAAAAGACGGAGCCGGGATTTAAGCTAATTTTAGCTAAACGTTGCGCGTCCGCAGAAGGTGGCGTCGGCTGCCCACTATCTAATTCCAGTTTAAGGGGTGTTTCACTTAAGGGAATTGGAGACTGCGATTGTATAACTGTTGTTGGCGTTGTCGGCGGAATAGTAGTGCTAAAGCTATAGGTTCCCGATGTGTCGGTAATTGTCGCAATACTTGTTCTCCGTAAAATATATTTCCATATAGTTGACCGGTTTAGAAAGTAAATACTATAAACGGGAGTGTTTAGCTCCTTATTCCCGTTTAATACCTGGTAGCTGGTTGGCAGAGAACTTTCAACAAAAATGTCTATTACTCCGAAAACTCTATTATTACTTAGCTCATCATTCAGATAAACAGGAACAGGACTTGTTCCGTTAATGGATAACATGTATTTACCTGGTTCAAGTTGAGAAAGATCTAATAAAAATGATGAATGGTTTGCGGAGTTATTTATTGTGTTGGAAAAAACTGGTTGCGTATAATTTCCGCTTCCATCATAGCCATTTACCTTAATATCAATTAATGGTGTAACAGGGTTTAATGAGAACGTTGAAACGGATGGAATCCATGACAAAATATCTTCGGCAGAAGCATAACGATTATTGTCAACCTTTCTCCAGTTGGAGTTGGTAAGGTTTGCTGAATTGTTTTCACTTATTGATTGATAAACTGTACCGGCGTCTACAACAACATCTTCATATGGATAAGTTCCGGCAACGTAACCTGGTAAGGAAGCAGTTACAAAATTTTTGGTATTGCTAACGTTATTATTCCTGTTGGAGAAATAATAAATGGTGCCATTGTTGTTTGCCTTTCTTATATCTGTAAAATTAAAAAAAAGTGGATTATTTAGGAACAGAAAAAAAGTGAGCCGTGTTCCCTCGTTTGGCGCAATCAATGGCTTTTGCAAATTCAATAGTAGTTGTTGCGAATCCAGGTCTGTCCCTGCATATAAAGTGTTACCGTATTGCTTTGCTATGATTCGGTAATTTTTTAGTAACTGTTGTGTGGACAATGATGGTACAATAGTAAAATCATTGCAATTTTTGTCTGCTGTATACTTGTGTAACAACTCTACTGAAAATAATTGTCCATATTTTATGTCAATCATAATCCAACGATACTTTTATCATTTACAATAATTTCTTTTAGAAGCGCCGCACTTCCCTCTGCAAAATCTTCGCTTATAATTATCAATCGCAATTTATACACAACTGAAGGCAAATATTTCGAACCCATGACCCCCCATAGATTATTAAGATCCTGATAAGATAAAGTTGTAAGATCAAATATGATTTCATCAACTTTCTGGGGAAGATCAGGAGCATTTACTGAATTAAACACGTTCTTATACTGAAAAAACCTGACTACGCTTGAAAGGAGCTGCAAGGAAGAACTATAGTCAGTATAGTAAGCAGTAAAGAGAACAAGTAAATTGAGAAAAACAGGAGGATTTTTATAAACGACCCGGGGACCGGTTTGCTGATTAACTTTTACATAATTATTAACCGGCCGTGAAATACGATCTTCTTCAACATTTATAAGCGAAACAATTACATGATTGTTCAAGTTATTACTATCGGCTGTACCTATCTGGGAAACATTTCCTAAAATTACGTAGGGAGGGCTGCCGGGAAGTATTAATGTGCTTTTGCCTTGCTGGACCTGAAGATAACCGTCCATTTGTTTAGCTATAAATTTCAGCACCTGATCTATCATGATATCCTTTAAGGGGTTTACTTGGAGTTAGATAGTAAGCAAATAACAAACTGCAAAACCAGATTGCAAGCAAGGGTATCAATTAGTCAGCAAGGTTTTAGGGTAGTAAGTAATTCTTGTTTAAAGATTATGTTTATTTCTGAAAAATGCAAGTATTTATTAATAATTATTTTTGCAAGAATTATTTTAGAGATTTTTAAATTTTTAACTTCCTTATTTACTTGTTCGAAAATTGATATGGAGTAGTATTAGTTTACTTTTCCGGTTTAAGAAGAAAATCGATGGCTTTGGAAAGCTTATTTCTAAATTTTTTATTTCCATTTTTTTCAATGTGGCCAATTCCTTTCTTGCTAATTGATTTTCCGCAAATCTTTTGTTAGTATTTTTTGAAGTGGGTTTGCTGAAGAACGAACTGGGTTTAATGAATATGCCAATCGTTTTTCCCTTGTTATCAGCAACAAAATAAACAAGGTCTGCGCTTTCGTAAATTTTCAACCCTTCTTTGTCTCGATCAGCTGTCACATATATAATCTCCATACCGCATTTAATTCCGGAAGAGATGGGTATTTATAGTTATTAATTACGTCCCCCAGAACATTACTGATAGGTCTTTTCGTTTCACTTTTTCCATGGTGAACTTTCCTTGTTGGTTGTTTTTGTTGAAGGCCTGGTACGAGGGCTGCTTTCAAATTAATTTCAACTTCCTTGTTTCTCCTGCTCTTTTGTGAGTTCGATCACCTCTTCCATAAAGTCGTCGATCGACTGGTTGAAGATAAGAACGGTTACTTCTCCTTTTAGCAAAATATTCCTGATATTATCACTGAGTTTTCTGCAAATAGTTGCATGAGATTTTGCAAGTAATTTATCATACTGATCGGGTGTTAATCTGACTAAAATAATTTTCGTGCGGTTCTTTTTTTTTCTTCAATACAAATCCATTTTCTAAAAGAAAATTTAGTACCGGTAGCGGGGATGGTATTTTAAAAATCTTATAATTTACAATATCTGCTTCCTTCCACCCGTACTTATTTGGGTATACCCCGGCTTTTACTTACGGATTCAATAGGAACGCTGTTGCTCATTGTTACGATTGTCGCGAACGGGTGCCTTGCCAAATGGTACGTCAGCTTCTTTTGAATCCTGCATAAATCTGTCACTTCTTTTAAATATCGATTCAGTTTTTGATTGGGCATTTTTAGCAAAAGGCTTTCTTCGCAATAATTCAAGGATGATTACGGTATTTTTTAATGATATCGCTAGCTTAGGGAAGCAGGGATATCTTTACCAGGGTCTTTGTTGTAACTCCATTCGTGATAATCCGCGATTCTTCTTCGATTACCTTATTATATGGCGTGGTGATACATCTTGACTATTTTAGTTGAATAGGATAAAGGCAAAAACAAAAAAGCCCGCAAACCATTTATTTTGCGAGCTTTTTTAAGTTTTTATTTAATGTAAATTGTCGTCCTCCCTGTACAATTTTCGAACTTATTTATTTTGGATTTGAAGCGGCT
>JBDTOV010000205.1:0-9617 GCA_039933035.1 Ginsengibacter sp.
CGGATTGGATTACCGGGCAAAAAATAGTTGCCATCGATGGCTTTGGTGGAAATGATTGGTCAGCAATCAGGCAAAACCTGTCCATAAGTTTCAGGCAAAAAAACCTGGATGTGCTTTGGTATGAAACTTCTGCTTTTGAAAAACCGGAAGATGAAATAAGCGAAATCGTAAAGCCTTTCTTAGGCCATCCCGGTTCCGTATGGGGCACGAAAACTACGCTTAAGCTTGAAGACTTTTATAATGTAAAGAAGCTTGCTGATCTGCAACCCGACCAATCTTACGATGTGGTAATATTATTTGGCATTGGCGCGGGCTTGTGTACTTATGAGATGCCGCTTATTTATATAGATCTTCCCAAGAATGAAATTCAATATCGCATGCGGGCAGGCAGCGCTTTCAATTTAGGCAGCTCCACACATGCGCCTTCAACGGCGATGTATAAACGCTTTTACTTTGTCGATTGGGTTGTATTACATAACTACCGTGACAAAATCAAGCATAAAATTTCGGTTGTTGCAGATGGACAATGGAAAGATAATATAAGCTGGGCGCTTCATGCTTCTGTTGTAAACGATCTCCATGTAATAGCAAAAAATATCATACGCGTTCGCCCGTGGTTTGAGGCTGGCGCCTGGGGCGGGCAGTGGTTGAAAAAACATATACCCGCTTTGAATCAGAAGGAGATTAATTATGCATGGTCGTTTGAATTAATTGTCCCTGAAAATGGTTTGGTAATTGAAAGTGATGGTAATTTACTGGAGATATCATTTAATTGGCTAATGGACTGCTGTGCAAAAGAAGTTTTGGGGAAAGATGCGGAACGTTTCGGTAACCAGTTTCCCATCAGGTTTGATTTCCTCGACACCTTTGATGGCGGGAACCTTTCTATACAATGCCATCCGTCCCTAAAATATAGCAGGGAAAATTTTGGCGAAACTATTACCCAGGATGAAACCTACTACATTCTGGATTGTAAAGAAAATGCCGGTGTCTATCTTGGATTCCAGGAAGATATTGATCCCGATATATTTCGTGAAGAACTGGAGAAAAGTGACAAAAACAACAGCCCGGTTGATATTGAAAAATATGTGCAATGGCACCCGTCTCATCAACACGATTTGTTTTTGATACCCAATAAAACAATCCATAGCGCCGGTAAAAATAACCTGGTGCTGGAGATCAGTGCGACTCCCTACATTTTCACTTTTAAAATGTATGATTGGATACGCCTGGATCTTGAAGGAGCGTCACGCCCTATAAATATTGAACACGGATTCAACAATTTGAATTTTGATCGCAAAGGTAGTTTCGTAAAAAACGAACTGATTTCAAAACCTGCCCTTATTGAAAAAAACGAGCAATACGAAGTAGTTCATCTGCCCACACATGCAGAACATTTTTATGATGTGCACAGGATTGAATTTTTAAATGACGCAAACATAAAAACCAATAACCAGTGCCATGTATTAATGTTGGTGGAAGGCGATTCTATACTTGTAAAAACCAAAGATGGAGCACAAAAAAAATTCAATTACGCAGAGACTTTTATCATACCGGCCGCTGCAAAAGAATATCAACTTATTAACCCTGGTAAAGTAAGGGTTAAAGTAATAAAGGCTTTTATTAAATAAAGATTACCAAACGATCGTAAGTTCAAAACAGGCGAAAAAAATGATGCACTTTTTTATGCAAGCTCGCTCGTCTAAAAATATAATCGCGATGGTAAAACGCTATAAGGGTTTTTATTGATAAGACATTTGCCAGGAGCCTTTTGTTGATTGGCAAGTGCAGGAGCATCGCTTCATCAGAAATTTTTTTTAGTACATGTATTGTTGCCGATTTAATTTAAATTTTTATGAAAATATTCTTCAAATTACACGTCATTTTATCATTAATCCTGGGAGGGCGGACAGCCTTATTTGCGCAAAATCTCTTCAAATATGTAAACCCAAACATTGGTACCGCACACAGCCGTTGGTTCTTCTATACGCCTGCGGCTGTGCCTCATGGCATGGCCAAATTAGCTCCCTCAACAAATGGACATTATGGGAATGCCTCCGGCTGGGAAGCGGTAGGTTATGATGCCCGTCATAATTCCATTGAAGGTTTCGTGCATTTTCATGAATGGCAGGTTGGCGGTGTTTGTATAATGCCGGCCACCGGAACTTTGAAGGTTATCCCCGGCGACCTTGAAAAACCGGATGAAGGCTATCGTTCAAGATTTGACCGGAAAAATGAAATAGCGGAACCTGGCTATTATAAAGTATTGCTGGATGATTATAATATTACCGCCGAACTAACGGCTACAAAAAGAGTTGGATTTCACAAATTTACGTTTCCCAAAAATGATCAATCAAGGATCATTTTTGATATCGGTAATGTGCAGGGAGAAAGTGGACCAGTTACAGACGCTGCCATCAGGATGATTGACGATACGCACTTTGAAGGCTTTGTAATCACCAATCCAAAATATGTTCAGAAGTATGATAAGGGCGGAAGGGTGTCAATGTATTTCTGGGGAGAGGTAAGCCGGAAGCCCGTTTCAACAGGAGCTTTCGATGCTTCGGGCATTCAGCAAAATACCGACTCAGCTAAGGGCAAAGGTGCAGGCTTGTTTCTTGACTACAAGACCACTGAGAATGAAATAATAGAGCTGAAAGTCGGGCTTTCTTATACATCCATTGAAAATGCAAAGCAAAATTTAATAACAGAAGCTGCTATGCTTACGTTTGACGAGGCGCGGCAACTTGCCGCAAAAACATGGCAACAGGAATTAAGTAAACTTACTGTTGAGGGTAGTAATGAAGATGATAAAATGAAATTTTATACCGGGCTGTTTCATGCACTACTCGGAAGAGGAATCGCCAGCGATGTTAATGGTGATTATCCCAAGCAGGATGGTAGCATCGGCCATTTGCCCAAAGGTAAAAACGGTGACTTCACCTATGAGTTTTATAATACAGATGCTATCTGGGGCGCCTTTTGGAATTTAACTCAACTTTGGGCACTCTCCTACCCGGAGCATTATACGAGTTACGTACAAACACAATTGGAGATATATAAACAAAGGGGATGGTTTGGTGATGGAATTGCCAATAGCAATTTCGTATCAGGAGTAGGTACCAATTTTGTCGGCTTAGCCATTGCGGCAGCCTATAATATTGGCCTTCGTAATTATGATATTCCTTTGGCATATGAAGCTGTGAAAAAAAATGAACTGGGTTATAATGACCGGCCGGTAGGCTCGGGCAAATTAGACCTGGAAGCATTTCTCAGCAAAGGATATTCACCAACCCTTGAAAAGGATAAAACCGATAGCACCGGATCGCAGTTTGGAGCCTCCCACACGCTCGAATACAGCTTCAGTACTTTTGCCGCAGCCCAAATGGCCAAATCATTGGGACATGAAGAAGATTTTAAAAAACTGATTCAATACTCGAAAGGATGGTCACTGGTTATGGACCCGGCTGAAAAATTAATTCACCCAAGAAATGCCCAGGGAACTTTTATTGACAAGTTTGACCCCTACCAGCCATGGCGTGGTTTCCAGGAAGGCAACGCAATTCAATATACTTTCTATGTTCCGCAAAATCCTGCAGGCCTTATCAATAAGATCGGCAAAGCCGGCTTCAATTCACGACTCAATGCATTGTTTGATACAGCACAAAAATATTCGTTTGGAGGCGGCAAAGAAATCGATGCTTTTGCGGGAATTAAATCCGTATACAATCACGGCAACCAGCCATGCCTGCATATCAGTTGGTTGTTTAATTTTTCCGGAAAACCATGGCTTACGCAAAAATGGACCCGTGCAATCTGCAATGAATTTTATGGTACAGAACCCATTCATGGTTACGGCTATGGGCAGGATGAAGACCAGGGCCAGCTTGGTTCCTGGTATGTAATGGCGGCGCTTGGTTTATTCGACGTAAAAGGTTTTACTGACAGGCGCCCCATCATAGAAATTGGAAGCCCGGTATTTAATAAGGCAACTATTCAATTGGGTAACGGGGAAAAGTTAATCATCAGTACGAATAATAACAGCGCGGAAAATGTATACATTCAATCTGCACAGTGGAATGGAAAACGCCTGGAAAATTGCTGGATGTACCGGGATGAATTAATGAAAGGTGGCACCCTTGCATTGGAAATGGGTAAAGAGCCAAATAAGAATTGGGGCGCGAAGAATCCGCCCCCGTCCACACAATAAAAACCAATGATGCTTTTTAAAACTAAATTACCAGTAAAGCGATTCATATGAAATGTATTCACTGCATTTTTATTTTCTTTATTATTTCATTGTTTACTTTCTCTTGTAAACCAAAAAATACAGAATTATTCCAATTGATATCGTCGGAACATTCCGGAATCACATTTAATAATAAGATAATTGAGACAGATTCTATTAACCCGATTGATGTTACCAATATTTATAATGGCGGTGGTGTGGGTGTAGGTGATTTTAATAATGATGGCTTACAGGATGTCTATTTTACAGGTAGCATGGTGCCAAATAAACTGTACCTGAATAAGGGAAAAATGAAGTTTGATGATATTACGGCAAGTGCAGGAGTAAGCGGAGACGGCAAATGGTGCCGCGGTGTGGCAGTTGTAGATATTAACAGCGATGGATGGATGGATCTGTATGTATGTGCTTCTATGGATAAAAATCCCGAAAGAAGAAAAAATCTTTTGTACATAAACCAGGGGCTGGACAAACAAGGATTACCTTATTTTAAAGACATGGCTGCTGAGTATGGGCTCGATGATACAACGCATTCCACTATGGCCGAATTTTTTGATTACGATAACGATGGCGATTTGGATATGTACCTGGTGGTAAACGAAATTCTACCCAATATCAACCCGGCTATTTTTAAACCTAAAATCACCGATGGCTCATTTCCAAGTACCGGGCGACTTTATAGAAATGACATGAATACTTCGCTGAAACATCCTGTTTTTACAAATGTTACTAAAGAAGCCGGGCTTACCATTGAAGGATATGGGCATAGTGCCACTATTGCCGACATTAATAAAGATGGGTGGAAAGATATTTTTGTAACCAACGATTTTATCTCAGCCGATCTGTTGTACATAAATAATCATGATGGTACATTTACTGATAAAGCCAGTTCCTATTTTAAACATACGTCAGCGAATGGCATGGGGCAGGATGTAATAGATATCAACAACGATGGCCTTGCAGATATAGTAGAACTCGATATGAACCCCGAAGACAATTATCGCAAAAAAATGATGCTGGGCTCAAATAGTTTTCAGACTTTCTTGCTGTATGATTACTATAAATACCAGGCCCAATATGTGAGAAATACGTTGCAGGTAAACCAGGGGCCAAGAGTAAATTCAAATGATTCCATTGGAGACCCGATTTTTGGCGATGCCGGCTTCTTCTCGGGCATAGCGGAAACCGATTGGAGCTGGTGCCCCTTAGTGGCTGATTTTGATAACGATGGTCTTCGTGATTTGGTGGTTACTAATGGTTTTCCAAAGGATATAACCGACCATGATTTCATTGCATTTCGCCAGGAGTTTTTACCCACTACTTCCAAAGCTGCTACTTTGGCCCAGATACCGCAGGTTAAATTACACAACTATGCTTTTCATAACAAGGGGGATTGCCAATTTGATAATGTTACTACTGCGTGGGGCTTACATAAAGTCTCCTTTTCAAACGGAGCGGCATATGCCGATTTAGATAATGATGGCGACCTCGATATGATTGTAAATAATATTAATGATGAAGCTTCACTCTACGAGAATACACTCATGGATTCAAAGCCTAAAGACAAGCATTATCTATCACTAAAACTCACTGGCGATGAATTAAACCTGAACGGGCTGGGCACCTGGGTTGAACTATATTACAATGGAAAGCAGCAGGTGTACGAACAAACGCCTTACCGGGGGTATCTTTCTTCGATGCAAATAAATCCACATTTCGGACTCGGGGCTAATGATAAAATAGATTCTTTGATTATTAAATGGCCTGACGGCTCCAAACAATTATTAAAAAATGTAGCGCCTGACCAAACTTTAGAAATTAATAAGAAAAATGCGAGAGACAAATATGATTGGCAACAAGGAGTATTTGCACAAAACACTTTATTTAAAGAAGTAACGGATGCACTTGGGATTCAATATTTTCATTCCCAAACACAATACAATGATTTTAATATTCAAAAATTACTACCTCATCAATTTTCAGAATATGGGCCATCCCTCGCAGCAGGCGATGTAAATGGGGATGGTTTTGATGATATAATTGTTGGGGGGAATTCTTCTTTTGGAGCGGATATTTTATTGCAACAGGCTAATGGTTCATTTTCACAAAAGCCGCTGGCAGAGCCAAAAGGCATGGCTGATGCACAGTTCCAGGATATGGGCATTACCTTATTTGATGCCGACGGAGATGGTGATTTGGATCTTTACATATCCCGCGGGGGCTATGAAAGTAAGCCAAATACTGCCGCTTACCAGGACCTGTTTTTTATCAATGACGGCAAAGGAAATTTTACAGTAGATTCCCTGGCATTTCCTTCAAATTTTACAAGCAAATCATGTGTAAGAGCGGTTGATTATGATAATGATGGAGACCTTGATCTTTTTATTGCCGGCAGGGTAGAACCATGGAATTACCCGAAACCCGTGTCCAGCTATATTTACAGGAATGACTCCAAAGACGGGCATATAAAATTTACAGATGTAACCTCCCGGGTAGCAAAAGATTTAAACAATATCGGGCTTGTATGTGATGCCCTCTTTACTGATTTTGATAATGATGGCTGGCCTGATCTTGTGCTGGCCGGAGAATGGATGCCGGTAACTTTTTTAAAAAATGATAAAGGAGTTTTTAAAAATATCACGTCAACATCGGGTATTGGGAATCAAATTGGATGGTGGAACAGTATCACGGCCGGGGATTTTGATAATGATGGCGATATGGATTACGTTATTGGCAATGTTGGTGAAAATTCTTTTTACCAAGCAAGCCCGCAATACCCTGTATCAGTTTATGCTAAAGACTTTGATGGCGATGGAACCTATGATGCATTCCCCTCACTATTCCTTCCTGCAAGCCAGGATGACACCATCAAAAAAGAATTTCCAGCCCACAACAGGGATGATATCATTAATCAAATGATAAGGCTGCGGCCAAAGTTTACCAACTATAAATCGTACGCAACAGCGACTATTGATACTTTATTTACAAAAGAACAATTGAAAGATGCCTTAATAGTAAAGGCAAATACCTTTACATCGTGTTATTGCAGGAATGATGGAAATGGTAAATTCAAACTAATTCCTCTGCCTTTTACCGCCCAATTATCTGCATTAAATGGAATGGTTGCTGATGATTTTGACGGCGACGGCAATCTCGATGTACTAATGAATACCAATGATTTTGGAACGGATGTAACGGCAGGACGCTATGACGCATTAAATGGTTTACTATTGAAAGGAGATGGCAACGGAAATTTCATGCCTCAGTCAATTATTGAAAGTGGTATTTATATTCCGGGTGATGGAAAAGCATTAGTAAAATTGAGAAATAATAATGGCAAATATTTGCTGGCTGCTGCACAAAACCGTGGCCCATTAAAAGTGTTTGAGCTTAAAAAAGACGTCACCAATATTTCCTTGCAGCCTAATGAAGTAAGTGGCGAAATATTTTTAAAAAATGGAAAAAAACGCAAGGAAGAATTCTATCATGGCTCTTCTTTTATTTCTCAGTCTGCAAGATTTTTGAGCATCGGAAAAAATGTCACTTCAGTAATTATTATGGATAGTAATGGCAAAACAAGAAAGATGAATTTTTAAGGGAAAGTTTTCTATTACCTTAGTTTAGCACGTTTTGAAATAAGCCAATAATAACCTTCCGGCTTTGTGGTAAAATTGGCAGTAACCAGTAATTTTAGAACGCATTTTGGAATTTTCATCAAGTGAAGATTATGGATAAAGTTTCCTGATTCAAGTAATCAATGTCCAAAATTAATTCTGTTTTTAAAAGAATACATTTAATACATTTCTGGCAAATTAACTTAGGAGATTAAAAATATAAAACATGAAATTAGCTTCTTTAATTCTTTTAATTTTTGCTTTCACAACCGGCTATTCTCAGTATCTTAAAAAGAAACAAAATGAAGTATTCTTCTTAAGAGGAAAAGTGATCGGCAGAGATACAGGATATATAATATTAAGATATACCAACAGTTTTGAAAAATGGATAACCGATACAACCTTTCTAAAAAAAGGGAAATTTGAATTTACAGGTAAAATTAATCAACCCACTTCTGCAGTAATAAAGGGATACCCGGTTGAAATTAACTTTAATGAAGTCAATTTTGTTAACTTCTTTTTAGAACCTGGTCAACAACATGTTTTACTTGTAGAAAATGATTATGAAAACATAAAAATGGAGGGATCAAAAACCCAGAATGAATATGACATTCTTAAAAAGAAAATAGATTCAGTAAATCACTTGTCAAAGAATCTTAGTAATGAGGTTTTACAAGCTAAAAAGGATGCAGTAAAATATCCTGATGATAGCATAAAAAAAGAAAAATTTGACAACTTATTCAATAAGTTAAAACCTACTTTTAAAACAATTGAAGATGTCACTATTTCCTTTATTTCCGGTAACCCAAATTCTTACGTAAGTCCGTATTTTTTGGCAATTTATCTTAATAGTCTTCCTGTTGATTCAGCAAAATTGTTGTATACTCAATTTACTAATAGAATACAAAAAAGCAGATCCGGTAAATGGGTTGCCGAAGAGATAAATAAGAAGAAGCAAAATTCGCCAGGGGCTTTGGCGCCAAATATTAAAATAGAACAAATTAACGGACAAGAAATTTCTTTATCTAAACTTCGGGGAAATATTATTTTGTTAGACTTTTGGGCAAGCTGGTGTATCCCTTGTAGAGAATCAATACCTGGTTTGAAAACATTATTCAATCAATATCATTCGAAAGGATTTGAAATTGTAACTATCTCAATTGATAAGAAAAAAGCTGATTGGGAAAAGGCTGTAGAGGAAGAAGAAATAAGTAATTGGAAGAATGTTCTTGCAAACGAAGAGATTAATAAAAATTATGGAAACGTAAATCAGCCAATTCCATCGCAGATATTAATTGATACAAATGGAATAATTATATGGCCACACAACGGAACAGAACAAAAAGTAACATTAAATGAAAAATTAAGTGAAATATTCAAATAATTATTTTTTTATTGGGGGTTATAGTCTCAATAAAAAACTGTAATGTTTTTATACTTTCTATTTATATATTTTGATGAATGGATAAATAGAAATTAATACACAAAACAATTGCCATTATTACCTGTTGTTATGGACCTTATTCATGGCACTTACCTTATTTCATTCATTCCCGCTCATTTAATCCGTCAATAGATTTTATAATTATTACTGACAACGTTGAACCCGTAATTTTCTATGTTACCGTTTGGGCGTTGGATCCCTTCTTTTCGACTACTCTTGTGTAAACATCCATATCCACTGCGTTTTCACTTTTGGCTATAATTACCGTAGCTATCGTGTTGCCAATAAAATTAATGATAGCCCTTCCCTCACT
>JBDTOV010000206.1:0-9560 GCA_039933035.1 Ginsengibacter sp.
CGCGGCAAGCAAAGCAGATGATTTTTTCAATGGCTTTTTTCCTGCAACTTTTTTGTCAACTGGGGCTACATCAGGTTTGATTTTATTGACACTGTTCTTTTGTAATTTTTTTTTGTTTTCCATTTTTTTCCATTTTTAATTTATATTGAATAATTGTAATAATATTTTTTTTAAAAATTATTTGCTTTATTAAAAAAGTTTTTTTGCTATAATCTCCGGTGTTGCCGGATCAATCAATCCATAATTGTGCGACAATAATTTTTCATTCTTATTTTTATATTTCATACGATCCAGGAGATGGGTAATCAAAGCGATATGTGCTTTATCCTTGTTGTCTGCATTTACTACAAACCAAGGTCCATGTTTGAAATTTGTTTTTAGCAGCATTTCATCCCTGGCATTCGAATAATCTTCCCAGTGCTTCAGCGCCGCCTCATCTATAGGACTTATTTTCCATTGTTTCAGCGGATCTTTCTCTCTTGCCCTCAACCTTTTTTCCTGTTCCCCTTTGCTGATATCGAGGTAGTATTTTAGTATAGTAAAACCTCCCTCAATCAGCCCGTTTTCAAAAGATGCTACTTCGGTAAAAAATGACTTGTATTGTTTATGGGTACAGAAACCCATTACTTTTTCAACACCCAACCGGTTGTACCAGCTCCTGTTGAAAAGAACGAATTCGCCGGAAACAGGCAAGTGGGCAGTATAGCGCTGGAAATACCATTCCCGTTCCTGCCAATCAGAAGGCTTACCCAATGCCACAACTTTTGTTTCGCGGGGACTAAGGTGTTTGATAATTCTCTTTATGGTTCCGTCTTTACCGGCAGCATCCCTGCCTTCCAGTATTACAAGGAGTTTGAGGTTGGAAGATATAATTTCCTTTTGCAGCTTTACCAGTTCTATGAAGAGTTCGTGTAATATTTTTTTCTTTTTAATCTTTATTTTTTCTTTCATTTCATTTCTATCTAACAGTAAGAGGATTTCCGTTTCTGATTCTTTCTGATTTACAAATGTATAACTGAAATAAAAAAGAAAAATTGCCAATCGTTGATCAGGCACAACCAATCGCTAAATGGTGTTGTCTGGTGTTGTGCATTTGTTTATTTTATTGAATTGCTTTAATTATTAGTCTTCATCAAATTATTTTATACCATATTCTCTTCCCTGCAAAGTTGGTTGCATTTATCCAGAGTAATGTCACACGGATCCATTAATTCGTTATATCATTCACAGATTTTAAGAAATACGATTAGAAGCGGATTATTTTAAGTATAGAGTCTTAGCCGTATTGCCCGCTAACAAATTTTCTGATGTAAAAAAGCTGGGAGGATCGCTAATGGATAACGCATTTACTCATATCCAGTGGTGGGCTCCCTTTTTATAGGAAGGTTGTTACACGTGAGGAGTTTCCTGGATGGAAAATTTAGATTTACAAGGGAATCATAAAAAATTTGGCTATGTACTGCAGTGCAGCACCAGTGATTTATTTATTTTAATTTTCCTTAACCTCCTTATCATTCACTCCATAAAAATCTATCTACTCCATAAACTTTCTTGTTACTATGCCAGGTGGTATCATACTTATCATATATTTTTTATAAAGCTGCCTCCTGGTTCTTTAGTCCATGAATTAAACCGGTGGCTGCATGTTTATATTTACCTTGCAAATACGTGGGAAGAACAGAATTTCAATAATCACTAATTATTTTGGACATACTATCAATTATAACCGTACTCATAATTATCAGTGCCGGTTTTTCTTATTTGAACGAAAGGTTTGTAAAATTGCCGGGTACGATAGGGGTAATGATTATGTCAGTAGTGGCATCTATTGTTGTGTTAATCCTCGGCAGGTTAGGGGATGAAAAATCAAATTTGCTTACAAAACTTGCATATGATATTAATTTCTCTGAAGTATTGCTGAACGTAATGCTTGGCTTTTTACTTTTTGCCAGCGCCCTGCATTTCGACTATCAAAAATTAAAAGCCTTGCGGCGGCCCGTATTAATTTTGAGCACGCTGGGTGTATTGGTTTCTACAGGTATATTTGGCGGATTGATATTTGCGGCAGCTTATCTTTTGCATATTGACATTCCTCTTATTTATTGTTTTGTTTTTGGCGCGCTTATTTCGCCTACCGACCCAATAGCCGTAGGTGCTATTATTACTAAATCAAGGATTCCGCCGAAGTTGGCCACTATTATTTCCGGCGAGTCTATGTTTAATGATGCGGTCGGGCTTATTCTTTTTGTAACAACGTTAGGTATTACTAAACAATCCAGTAACAGAATTTCAGTAATTGAAACATTTCGTTCGTTCGGGATACAAGTTATAGGAGGTGTTGTTATAGGACTTATAATGGGCTTCATTGCTTACCGGCTAATTAAGTCTATCAAAGATTTTCAGACGATCTTTTTAATTTCAGTTGCCATTGTGTTGGGCATTTCTGTGGTAGCAAATAAGTTTCATGCATCCATACCGTTAGCGGCTGTGATGGCGGGGCTGGTGGTGGGCAATAAAAGTTTTGGCAAAGATCATAATGCCAATCAATTTCTAAATAATGTATGGCAATTGCTGGATGGAATACTTAATACCATTCTTTTTGTAATGATTGGGCTGCAACTATTGATATTACCATTCCTGAGACATTATTGGTTGATCGGGTTGTTCTCAATTTTGATTATACTCGTTGCCAGGATGACTAGTGTGTTACTAATAGCCTTTTTTGAATTGCGTAAAGTGAATTTTGTAAATCTTTCCATACTTACCTGGGCCGGTTTACGGGGTGGTATTTCCATAGCAATGGCCTTGTCCCTTCCTCATTCCCGCTACCGGGAGGTTATACTTTCGTGTTGTTATTTTATTGTGATATTTTCTGTAATTGTGCAGGGACTTACGTTAAATAAATTAGTTGATAAAGCAATAAGTAACAACAAGACCTTAGTCTCATTAAAATCCTGAAATATTTTTATAGGGCAATTAATTAAGAAACGCTTCGGTATACGATAAACATTTTCCTCAAATAAATATAGACAAAATATGCCGCACCCAGGTTCTCACGGGTATGTATGCCGAATCAAATTTTCTCTTTTTGAAACATCCCTGCAGCATCTGCATTATTATTTGAATACCTATTGTCAATCCCATTTAGTAATTTCTTCTGCTATAGTTTTCATCGGATCGAAATTGCGGTCGTCTTTGATCCGGAATTATGACATCCCATTCTTCGATTTCCTGCACCTCGATGATCGTTTCATCAGGACGTAAATCTGCATTTCGTTGCGTTGACTGCCTGATGGAATTATTGCGGTCTTGCAGACTGTGTTGGTCAATTTTGTTTTCAGTCATTTTCTTTAGATTTAGCGGTGATTAAAAAATTCCAATGTATTCCCTACCCGGTGACGATTACTTTAAATTTTGATCAAAAAACAGCATCCGTCAGTTTCCCATAGTGGTTCTGCAGGTGAGCCTCGTAAGAATCGGTTATGGGCTCTCCCGGCTGGTATTCGGGACTATTTTTGACAGCTGCTTCCTTAACATCCACTATAAATTCAGAAGTGTCCCAATCAATTTTCTGTATCAATTTTGGAGAGATGATGACTTTTTTCCCGGGAAACCAATGCCCTGTATCAACGACCAGGAAGTCCAGTTTCCACGAAGTATCGTCTAGTAAAAAATCTTCAACCTCTCCAATTTTGCCATCAACAGCATGGATGCTATAACCGGTAACTTTGTGTATACTCCGAAGATGGGAATCGTGATTTGCCTCTTTAGTGCTGCCGGGGCTATTTTCCTTTTTTACGGCTTCTGTCAAAGGTTCATGAACCTGCATCATCATTCCCGAGGTTCCCATACCGCTGCTCCAAATGCCCCCGCCCCAATAGCCTGTCCAGGGATAATATTCGTGCATTTCAATTTCATGCTGACGTGAAACGGTTTGTTCCGTATCTATATCCGGGCTGTTTTTTATTTTCTCTTTTGAAAGATTGATGGGAAAAACTTCTTTATTCCAGTCAGGAGCTAATAACGCCTGCGGAGATATGAGGACTTTGCGCCCCTTGAGCCAATTGCCCGTTTCTATAACTAAATATCGTATGGTCCAGCTTTGATCATCAAAGAAAAAATCTTTAACCTTACCTATTTCGCCATCGGTTGCTCCCATGGCATAACCAACCAGGTTTTTAATACTTCTCTTCATTTGGATATTTATTTCGGAACAATAGTTTTTAACATCAATTCAAATAACACGCCAATTTGAAAATTGATGGTGGTTTTTTGATAACATCGACCGGGAATATTTTTCTAACGCAATTCATAGGAAAATATTGTATTAGTACATATTTTAACAGTTGAAGGGCACGGCTAATACTTGTGATCGCGAGATTTGATATAAGTGTTTACTATAACAATACCATTTTTTTTAATTATAGCCGCATTATTGGTGAAATATTTTCCACAATTTCGATCTCACCAGTTCTACAGATTTACGGCCAGGACCTGGATTGTTAAGTTCATTTTTTTGTGAGTATCGTATTTTTTTGCATTGCCATACAATCTTGTATCATCTTCACCGATAAAATATCTAGTTTCAATCTTTAAAGCGACTGTATTAAAGAAAGTGGCAGGCCTGGGCATCGTTAATCAAATAGAATTAAAATGCAAAGTAACATATGCACTATCTCAACACATTAACGTGAAGTTATTGAGCAAAGAGAACACCGTAAACTTAAATAAGTTACAATTAATCCTTATTTTAAAAAATAGTGTTGGGTCATTTCATTCGCGAATCATAAAGTGACCATTTTTAAATGCACCAAATTTCCCGGGTTCTTTTTTACATATTATTCAATGAATCTAATAATCCCATTTCGAGTCCCCGTATTTCAGCGAGTCCTCTTAACCTGCCAATAGCGGAATACCCGGGGTTTGTATGCTTACTTAAATCATCCAGCATTTGATGGCCGTGGTCAGGACGGAACGGGATGGATATTTTTAATTTTTGCTGCAACAACAATAATTCTTTCACAATGGAAACCATGTCGTTATCGCCGCCAAGATGGTCGGCCTCATAAAAATTGCCTTCTATATCCCTGGTAACATTTCTTAAATGTATAAAGTGAATCTTTTCTCCAATGCACTTAGCCATCTCCGTTAGATCGTTGTTGGGCGAGGCTCCCAAAGATCCTGTACAAAAGCAGACGCCATTGGCCGGGTTATCAACCTTCCTTAAAAAATAGGTAAAATCATCCTGCGTGCTTACAATTCTTGGTAAGCCCAAAATGGGAAATGGCGGATCATCCGGATGTATTGCCAGTTTAACATTACATTCTTCAGCAACGGCACTTATTTCTTTTTGAAAATAACACAGGTTGTCACGCAAGGCGCCTGCATCAATATCATCGTATAATTCCAGCTTCTGCAACATATCACCCGTAGATATTTTTTTCTCGCCGGGTATTCCAAACATAACGACGCCTGCAAGATCGTCTAATTGCTTGTCAGAATAATTTTTAAAACGTTTTTCTGCATTATTCAAAATGACCGATGAATAGGAACCAGTTGCATTTTTTCTTTTTAAAATATAGATGTCAAATACTGCCAGGTCAATCCAGTTAAAATAAAGTGCCAGGGAGCCATCCGGCATAGCGTAATCCAGGGTAGTACGGGTCCAGTCATTTACCGGCATAAAATTGTAAGTGATTACCGGGATGCCGCAGGCTGCTACATTTTGTATAGATGTTTTATATTTTTCGATATGGATTTTATAGTCCCCTGTCCTTGTTTTTATATTCTCGTGCACGGTTATACTTTCTACAACATCCCAGCTAAGGCCCGCTTTTTCAATGGTTGCTTTTCGCTTATCAATTTCACCTGTTGTCCATACTTCACCATGAGGTATGTGATGCAGAGCGGTAACTATTCCTGTGGCGCCCGTTTGTTTTATGTCCTGTAAGCTTACGGTGTCCGAAGGTCCAAACCAGCGCCAGGTTTGTTTCATTTTGTACATAGCTGTTCAAATTTATAGAGTTCTTCACTGAATAATAAAAACGAGGATTCTTATTTTTAAAATCACTCTTCATGGTTACTTTGCCAGGTTGACGTATTGTTCACCGGTATTGCCTTTACAATCTATTCATTAACTTTTGCAATTTTCGGATAATCGAAGTTACTATTTCCTATGCTACATTTTACCAGGCGGAAATACGGGGATGGAGAATGTTACCGCGTAAGACCCATCATTTATTGCCGGCATTAATGATTGCTTTTTTCAACGCATCAGAAAGTACTATTTTATTAGAAAGATTGATTGTCCTTGTAAGGGAGGCTGGTAAATTTAGACATTTCATGGCTGTATAATTTTTTATATTTATTATTAATTTATTCTGTTTGTTTTTATTAAGTATCCATACGTAAATTAAACTATGAAAAAGAAAGTAACGGTATCCATATTGCTCTTAGTATTTTCTGCACTTGTGATACAGTTGGAATGCTCAATCAAATGAATCAAAAAAAGTCCCGGAGAAATGGTTTACGAAAAAAGGATAGCTGGGGGAGCTGCAGTTAAAACCAGGCAAATCTATAGATGCCGAAGAATTTGCAAAACAGTACCGTCGCCATAAAACGTATTGGGATAAGGCGTTTGCTTTTTTGAAGGATCATAATCTTAAAAAAATAGCGCTGGGAAAATACGCGATTGACGGTGATGATGTTTTCGCCAGTGTAACAGACGATGCTACAAAGGTTTTTGATAAAACTAACTGGGAATCGCACCGGAAATATATTGACCTTCAATACGTGATCGCAGGCGAGGAAAAAATTGGTATATGCCCGGTTTCCAAAACAACCGTTATTAAGCCTTATGACGGAAAAAGAGATGCCGCAAATTATACAGCGGAAGGCAGAATATATATCGCCCGGCCGTGAACATTTTTTATTTTCTTTCCGACGAATGACCACAGGGCTACCATTACGATGAACGGATATAAACCTGACAAGAAAATAGTAATAAAAATCATGGTGGCTGAATAAGGATTGACGGTAGTAAAACCTGCTAATTTATTTCAGGAATTGTTTAAATTTTTTCAGCTCAGCAACCTCGCTGGCAGAGAGTAATTCGTTGTTATCGAATTTCGATTTAAGAAACAATACTCTCTTATGCTGCGGATATCTTGCCAGTATTTCTTCTATCAGCGCAGCGGCTTCTTTATCCTTTTCAAATACGGGAGCGGGTGGCGGGAGCTCTGATTTATACCTCGTGGGCATTCTTTTTATGATGGCTTCCAAAGTGCCCAGTTTGCTCAGGGAAACATCTTTTATTTTACCGGCCTTACTGTGCAATCCCTGTAATTGTTTTTTACTAAGGCTGCCTCTTTGCTGGTATTGTTTATAGAGACTTATGATGAACGATGACACAGGATAGGCCAATATGCAGTCTTCCAGCAAATCGTTAACGATATCGATCTTATTTTTTTTTGGAATCATTTAATACTGTAAAAGGGAATTTAATAAAGTATGCGAAAATATCCTGCAATAAAATACTTTGCTCTCAATCGTAATTTTTCGGAAAATGATACTCAATAAACCATGGCGTTTCTTCTTTTATTTCAATAAATACAAGGTTCTTCAAAAAAGCACCTGTCTTGTAATGATTACTTTTTTTGGTATACTAAAAAATGCTGAATCGGAAGAAATTCTCCATCATAAGAAAGTTTGAACCCATTGTCAGCCATTTCCTTATTTACCTGGTCAACGCTCATTTTATGTAAAGGGTTTATTGAAATATGCGGATCTTCAGCCCTGTATTCGAGCAGTAACACGCGGCCATCTTTTTTCAGGGCTTTATTGATGTTTTGCATCATTTCCCTGGGGTATTGCAGCTCATGATATACATCAATGAGCAAAGCCAGGTCGATAGAATTGTCAGGAAGACGCGGCGATTTTGCCTCACCCTTAATAACGTCTACATTGGTATTGTCGAGTTCCTTTTTCCTGTTGTTTAAATAACGGATCAGGTCGTCCTGTATTTCCACCGCATACACCTTTCCCTGTGGTACTTTCTCTGCAATTTTAAATGTGAAATACCCGGTTCCCGCTCCAATGTCGGCCACCACACTGTTTGGAAGCAGGTTCATTTTCTCGATAGCGAGGTTTGAATTTTCTTCTTTTTCGCGGGTCTTTCTATCCAGCCAGGCAGCGCCTGCTGGTCCCATTACCTGGCCAATTTCCCGGCTGACATACACTTTCCCGGTACCATCCGGCGAACGTTGCCGGAACGTGTAATTTGACTGCGGGTCGATGAAAGGCTTAGGGGCATCATTTGATGAATTGCATTTTACAAAAGAAAAGAAAATAAATATGATGACGGCTACGGCTGATATTTTCATAAGGATGAAGATAAAATTATTCCTTCTTTTTTATCAAAATAATATTTAGGAATGGCAATAAAATAATCCTGGTTGTCAAAGGCTTTGTTAAGCCATCGGTATTGTTTTCGAACATTTTCTTGATGTATTTAAAGGGTTTTGGCCAATCTTTTAGCGTGATAGTGAGGCCTGAAGTGGTACCGGCCATGAAATTTATTTTAAGAGCTTTGCTGAAACAAAATCACAAATAGCAATTTCTCTTTCCTGTCTTAGATAAGCAATTACATATTTCTTCTTATAATGGACACAGCGGTAATTTAAATACTTCCATTGATTGTTGGTGCAGGTCTTATGTTCTATTCTTTCATCAGAAAGTTTCTCAAAGAATTCGAAAGCTTCATCCACAAATTGTGGCAATCCTTCGCTTTCAATAAATAAGGCTATTTCTGCTACGGAAGTAGCAGCAGGTTCAGGAATACTTATTTTCCTTTTGCCCATTTATCAATACATTTATAGGCATGCCTTTTACCGGCAGCAAGGGAAAGCATTCTGGCAGGTGCTGTTTTTTGTGCAGCCAATAGTTGAAGTTTATCAAACTCTTTTTGTTCAATTACCACAAATTTTTTTATCAATAGTAAGTGTGCCCATACCTGGTTTTTATATTTTCAAATTTATAATAAAATTATTGCGCAATGAAACGCCTGATAAATAGGATAGCCTTTATATATTTTTTCAACGGTAACCTTACCAACAAAATAACGACCGGCATTTTTAAGTTTCGATACCCTGGCCAGAATAATAGAAGCCCCGGAAAATAGGAGCCAGCTAGGTTTCTCCTTTGTCGAAACGCTGGCTCTTCTCATCCCGCTTTGGGCGGGATTCGAAAGTGAAGATTAAAATCAATCTTGGATAGTAAATCAACACAATCATATTGAAAAGAATTTTTGTAAGTCTACTATGAGTTTAGAAGTGATAAAATAGCGATAATGGGTGTTTGTAATGGTACAATGTTGGAGCACCTTGAGAATTTATTAGAAGCACCGTTTACAGCACCTGGTGAAAGTGCTAAATAAAAAGGCGGATTCCGACATTGTGTCAAAAATCCGCTTCTATACTGCGTTACTGGAACGAGGTCGTCCCGACTGGTGAACTGGCTGGGACTCGAACCCAGGACCCTCCCGATTAAGATCGGGATGCTCA
>JBDTOV010000207.1:0-9542 GCA_039933035.1 Ginsengibacter sp.
TATGAAGAATCTCAATTAAAGCATCCGGCTTATAATTTTGCTTTTTTATTTTTGCTCCAAGAAGTTTTAATCTTGGATCTGCCTTTGAGAGTCCCGGGGAAAGTACTAAATCTGTTTCCATAGAATTTCTGAATTAGAAAATTTTAAATGAAAAATAAAAATGCCCTCCTTGAAAAAAGGAAAAGAGATCAATAAGGCTTCTTCAATTGTAAACTTCAACAAATCTATTTATAAAACTTAATTAAGAAAACATGATACTCGTCACTTATTACAGCTTTCTATAATATTGACGTCTAATGTGGGCCACAAGTCAAAGCATATACTAACACAAATTGCATTTTATTTTTCGTGAAACGCTGTACATTTAGCTTATGCAAACCAATCATTTTAAATCTCAGTTTTTATTAAGAGACGGAATTACCTATTTAAATTTTGGTGCTTTTGGCGCCTGCCCAAAACCAATTTTTGAAAGGTACCAGCAATACCAGCTAGAATTGGAACAGGAGCCTGTTGAGTTTATTACGGTGAACGGAATGCAATATTTACAAAAATCAAGAGAGGTTTTGGCAGCGTTTTTACATTGCAATCCAGACGATGTGGTATATGTTACTAACCCGTCTTATGCCGTAAATATTGTTGCCAAAAGTTTTCCTTTTAAGGAAGGCGATGAAGTACTCACTACTAACCTGGAGTATGGCGCATGCGACAGAACATGGGACTATTACTGTGGTAAGAAGGGAGCAAAATACGTTAGACAAAAAATACGATTCCCGTTACAGTCCAAAGAAGATTTTATTGAACAGTTTTTTAAAGGACTCACGTCAAAAACCAAAATAGTTTTCATAAGCCAGGTAACCAGCAGCACCGGGCTCCGGTTACCGGTTGAGGAAATTTGCGCCATAGCAAAACAAAAAGGACTGGTAACTTTTGTAGATGGGGCGCATGCACCAGGCCAGGTACCGGTAGATTTAAGTATGCTACAGGTTGATTTTTATACGGGAGCTTGTCATAAGTGGATGCTTACCCCAAAAGGAAGTTCTTTTTTATATGTTACCAAAGAAATGCAACCTATGTGCGACCCTTTATTAATTAGCTGGGGTTACAACAGCGCTGCGCCGTCTCATTCTCAGTTTTTAGATTACCATCAAACACAAGGCACAAGAGACTTTTCGGCTTTTTTAACCATACCAACAGCCATTGATTTCATGAATAAAAATAACTGGCCTGCCGTTGCTGATAACTGCCGACGGATTACCTTGTCCAATGCGGATCGCTTTTGTGACTTGTTGAATGCGGAGCCACTTTGTTACCATAAAGAAAATTGTATCTATCAATTATGCAGTACACGCATCAGGACAAAACAGCCAGAGCAACTTCACAAGCAACTGTTTGATAAATACAAAATTGAGATACCCGTAATGACGCTCGAAGGAATGAACTTATTGCGATACTCAATCCAGGCATTTAATACGCAGGAAGATCTTGATACGCTGTATGATGCATTGGACGAAATCATCCGGACCACTGATTTGATAGAAGTGTAGACGGGCAATAAATTTGTCTTTATTATTTTTTGTTTAAGCACAATAACCAAAACATAAAAATACTGTCGGCAACGTTTACTCATACGGTTAGTTGGCTAACCCGTTTCAGGTTTTTTAACCTCTTTGTAAAAACCTCCTTCGGTAATACCGGAATTTCTATCCATAACGTTGCAGGTTACATGTAGTTATTTTGTAAGCTGATTGCCAACCCCGGTCCGGGCTTACGATGCCAGGATCCGAAAAAGCAAAATCCTATTTGCGCAGTAATATTTTAAATCGCACATATTAACGAACCTTGAGCCCGGGCGGGAATTTTTCACTTTCAATTCAATTTATTCCCTATACATCTCCTTTTGCAACAGCTTCATTTTTGTTGCCATACGGACGCCCATTTTTTCCTGGGATTCAGAATTGAAATGTATACTATCCCCTTTATCTTCCAGTCCCCTCGAAGACGCCACGGCTGTATAAGGAATGCTGCCTGGTAAATCCTTTAAAACTTTGTTTATATTTTGGAATTCCGCCCGGTAACGGCCAAGTTCTCCTGCAACAAAAGGCAATTCATTATTGCCCGCTACAGACCTGATTTCCTGTATTAGTTCCTCCAGTTTAGGTAAATAGATAGCGGCTTTCCCCGGCTGGCTGTCTGACTCACCCTGCAACCAAAGTACCCCTGTAAGCACACCTGATGTAAGGGCGACTTTTACGTGCCGAAGCATATCATCGTAGGGATGTGTTTTTGTGGCGCTATCGTAGCCACCGGGTTTCCAGGCATCTATAGAAGTACCACCTATCGCACAGGGAATAAGACCTATTTTGTGGGAAGGCCGGAGCTTTTCCATAGCAATACCAAACGATAGCCCGGGACCGACACCCACTATGCCGGGTTTATCAAAATGCACAGGATTTTTAGCAGGAACCCAGGTATTTTCTTTAGTCAACATGAGTACATTGGGATTTCCTTCGTCCTGGTATTTTTTGGTAACAGGCCCCCGCCCCGCCATATTGGATTGGCCTATTAATAAGTAGAGATCAAACGCGGAATCAATTTTATTTTTACCATCGGCTAATTCGTTCTCAACATTATTACCGGATGCCCGCGATTTTTTTTGCATGGTTTCATTCGTTATTTGTGCAAGAGAATATAGTGATATCAAAATAAACATACATACAAGAGATACTTCTTTACAATTACTTTTCATTATGTTCCTTTTCTTATTCATAATATATAATTTGAATGCTTTCCTTTGTTCCCGGCCGCATGAGATCTGCCGGGACGGGGATTGAAAAAAGTGTTTATTATTTTGATACTCATATGGTATGAATCTATTACATTACCACCCGGATATAGCACGTGTATTATCAAACACAATTATACAAAAAAAATCGTCTGGCCATTAACAGGAAAGAGATCCTGGAAATTTTGACCCGGGAACTGGTCATCGCCTACTTACCGTAGATTTGTAATTTAATAGAGTCATGAACGCAATCATAATAACAAAGCCGGGTACGCCCGATGTACTTACCATGCAGGAAAGGCCGACGCCGGTCCCCGGCAAAAAAGAAGTGCTCATACGGATAAAAGCGTCCGGGATAAACCGGCCCGATATATCCCAGCGAAAGGGACTGTATCCCGCCCCTGCCGGAGCACCTGAAGATATCCCGGGGCTGGAAGTTGCCGGCATTATTGAAGCATGTGGTAATGAGGTACAGCGGTGGAGCAACGGTGATAAAGTGGTTGCGTTGCTGGCAGGTGGAGGCTATGCTGACTTTGCAGTGGTCGATGCAGGCCAGTGCCTTCCCATTCCCAAAAACCTAAGTTATGTACAGGCGGCTTCCTTACCCGAAACCATTTTTACCGTATGGCATAATGTATTTCAAAGGGGCTTGCTGAAACCCGGCGAACATTTCCTTGTTCATGGCGGCAGCAGCGGCATAGGTATTACCGCTATTCAATTGGCTAACGCATTGGGGGCCGTTGTTTTTGCTACCGCAGGTTCGCCGGAAAAATGCAGTGCATGTGTTTCATTTGGCGCCGATACCTGCATTAATTACCATAAAGAAGATTTTGAAACGGCTTTACAAAAGGAAGGAATAGACGTAGTACTGGATATGATCGGTGGCGATTATGTACCAAAAAATATCCGGCTATTGCGTGCCGATGGCCGGATGGTATTTATCAATGCTATAAATGGCAATTTGATGGAAGTGAGTATCATGAACATCATGCAAAAAAGACTTACCATTACCGGGAGTACCCTTCGAAGCAGGACCGTTTCTTTTAAAACAGCATTGGCAAAAGAAGTGGAAACCCATGTGTGGCCCCTGGTAGCATCCGGGAAATTCAAACCGTTTATTTACCAGGCTTTTCCGATGCGGGAGGCCAATAAAGCACATGAATTAATGGAAAGCAGCCAGCACATTGGTAAGATCGTGTTGGTGAATGAAGAATAACGAAGGTGGGTATTATCATCATAGATCATACGTATTCTGCCATTTTTAAGCAACAGTCCAACAGACTAAACCTTTGCTATGACAAAACAATTAATATCGTTTTCATTTATCAGTATTCTTTTCGTGAGTTGTGCAACACTTGGAACAAAAACTTTGTATAAAAGCAATACAAATAGCGGTATAAAAAAAATTGGCTTTACAAGGCTCGACGGTGATTCCATTATTTCTAAAATATTCCCACAGACAGACAGCATTTTTACAAGGACTTTTGTAGCAATATTTAAAAGCTATAATATTAATGATGTTACATCTTTGGACAATGAATTTTCCATCTACAACCCAGACACAATAGCAATTGCCAAAATTTGTAATGATAATAATTTTGATGCTTTAATAGTTTCACGATTAAAATTTATTCATGTGACATACTCTATGAATTTTATTCCAATCGCAAAAAATTGGGACACGGAAGTCGAGATGAAGTTGTTTGACAAAAGTGGGAACTTAATGCTGACTGTTTTGCATAATACCACCAAAGGAAATTCATACTTTATGCCGCCCACAGCCGATAGAACAATTCATGACGGAACAGAAGGAGCTATAAAAAGAATTGCAAAGGAATTTCGTTTGACAAAATAAAACGGCAGCTACATTAGATTCGGCAATAGGCTGGCTGACAGAATAACAATCAGCTACGATTCACTATCTGCAGTAGTTCCAGCCGACGTTAGTAATATAGCTTTTAGTTGTTACCTTCATCTTTGGTAACAATATTCAGCTTGGTTCCGGGCAGAAAATTATAAAATGCCAGCCCATCGCCAGGCTTTACCGAAGCCAGCTATAGATACCGGATAAAAGATACAGACCAAGCCCTTCTTACCGGGAGGCATTGACTTCAAGTTAATTCAATCCAGGAAGTTTTGTTGTACTAACGAAAGTGGCAAAACGCATTGCTTTTATTTTTTCAATAATGTCAAAATACCCTGCGTTACATTATGGCTTTCCGCGGCAACACCATCCGGTACGAAATGCACGCCGTCATTCCTGTAAAATTCCGGGTGGGCTATGGATAAAGAATAATCGTCGATGACCGGGATGTTGTTAGTGCGTGCAAACGCTTCCACATATTGGTTACGCTTTACAATATTAGTATTGAAGGCATCCAATATTTGAAGATTGAGGTTATCCCGTTCGGCAGTTGTATTTACCCACTGTATTTTGGGATGCCCATATTTGCCCAGCAATTTATAAACGACGGGGATAAACGCAGCGTATGTTTCCGCCATATAGCCGCGACCGTGAAGGCCGTTGTTAAAACTAATGACATCGAAACGGTACTGTTTGAGCACTTCTTCCAACTGCCCCAGCAACACAGGATCACCCATGCTTTTAGAGGTTGTTAACTTGCAGGGATACGCGATGCCTTCCAATGCTGTTGCCACGGAAGGATAATACCCTTCCACATGGGAGTCGCCAATGATCAACACGTGTGGCAGATCCATTTTATTAGTGCCCGTGATCCAGGTGTGCGACCATTCAATGTCTTCGTTAATGATCTTGCCCTCCACAGCCTTTGTGGTATGGCAGGAGCAAAGTATAAGGAGGCAAAGAGCCACGGACAGGGGAACATTTTTAAGCATAGCTACTGTATAAAACGGTTATAAATGTAATGGAATATTTGAGTAACAAAACATAATTCATTTGCAATAATGTCTTTTGTGATTACCCAGCCACAAAGCCAGACCGGGAATTACCCATACGCTTTTACATAAAATGATAGAGAAATAAAACATCGCCGGTAAACGCCGGCTTTGGCTGGTCTTTTATTTCCAATTGAATAAAGAGGGTGGCTTTGGTAATGCCCCGGAGGTTTATGATTGATTTAAGCGAAACCCTGCACCGTACTTCATTGTTTACAAGCACCGCCTGCCCAAACTTAAGCTGTTCTATACCATAATTCACTTCCATCTTCAGGTTCTGCACATCGGCAACCTGTTTCCAGAAATACGGTATCAGGGCGAGGGTAAGGTAGCCGTGCGCTATGGTAGTTTTGAAGGGGCTTTCTGTTTTGACTCTCTCTGTATCAGTATGTATCCACTGATGGTCAAGTGTAGCATCAGCAAATTGGTTAATTTGTTCCTGCGTTACCCGGTGCCAGTTGGATACCCCGATCTCCCTGCCCAAATGCGATTCGAATTCGGCATGACTTTTTATGACTACCATAGACGCTAAATTAACGAATGATTTGTTTTTTAGTAAGATTAAATTCATCCGTAACAATGGAAACATCATGTTTTTTGAACAACCGTTTGTAACTGCAACATTAAGTCAGCTATTTACACATGATTAAACCGGGAGAGATACAGCAAAAGGCCAGGGAAGCGGGTGTTCGTGACCAGCAAATAGAAAAAGACTATGTGCTTTCATGGATATTAAAAGGTGTTGCACAACATGAACAGCTTTCAAAAATAATTGTATTTAAAGGCGGAACTGTTGTAAAGAAAATTTATTTCGAAGACTATCGGTTCTCTGAAGACCTTGATTTTACAATGCTCAACGATGAAATAACCAATGAACAAATATTTTCCTGGTTCAAAGAAACATTTGAATATGTTAGGGAAGGAGCAAATATTCCGCTTGAAATAATTGATAATAGCAAACATGAAGATGACGGTATCAATTTTTACATTGGCTACGCGGGTCCGCTTGGCGGGCAAGGCAATAATAAAAGAGTAAAAGTTGATATTTCCAGAAGTGAAACATTAGTATTTGAACCAGCAATGAAAACGACTATCATTGGCTATTCTGATTTGGAAGAACATCAACTATTATGTTATTCGCTTGAAGAGTATTGGTAGAAAAAATGCGGACAGTTATGCAGCGAATGCAGGCAAGAGATTTTTATGACATCTGGTTTTTATTAGAACAACATGGTATGGATGAAGCCACTCATTAAAACGAATTTGCAAAGAAATGTGCCGGCAAAAATTTGAACTAGCTTGATTTTCCTAAAAAATCAGCCGGCAGGTACCACAATACAAAAGACATTGGAAAAGCTCCCTGAATGAACAGATACAAGACTTGCCTGATTTTGAACAGGTAGCAAGAGAAGTGCAAAGACATTTAAAGAAATTAAAACTACAATGACGAGTAACGAAATTGAAAACAATGTAAAACGCATCTTCCAAATTATTTCAAAAGAGGCGTTTCTTTCTGATTTGCTTCTGGCCTATAGTATAGCCAAAACTTCTATCACACCGCTAAAGAACGGAGACTTCAACTATCCAAAGCAAAATGAGAAGTGCTAAGAAAAAGAAAACGAAATGAGCAAAAAAAAGCCGAAGCAAAAAATGGAATTACAGCGGCTTTCCAATTTCGTAATTTTTAAAAACCGGAAATGGTAAGGTAAATGTTTAACCTCCTCAGGTGTTCTCCCTTCTTTGGAAAGCCCAGCCCCTATACACTCGTGAGACCCGCCTGGACTCACCAGCGTCAAAACCATTATAAAGTAGCTATCTATTTACTCGTAATAATGCCTTCCCCTACCCGGCGGGAGTTCTTATCCGACTTTTCATGAATTAATATTATCTTAGAAAAATGTTAGGCGGTTTTAAATACGCTGGAATAAGAAAAAGTCATCAGTTACTTAACGAGGTTTATTTCCGGAATTCGGTTATCAATGATGGGAAGCATCTTTTGAAGAATGATGAGTATAGATTTTCGTCAGCCAGAATTTTTTGAAACGAGAGAAAATACATTTAAGATGCCTGTACATTACATGGATAAGTTATGATAGAAGAATGTCGGGTTGGGTAACCCATAAAGATGCTGATGAAATTGCAAACTTTATATTTAATATATTATGATGGAAGTATTTGGAAAAGGGATGAATTTTTTATTCGGGAAAGCTCTTCATAAAACAAATGTTTTTATAGGAAATTCCCTAAGGTATCTTCACCGGGAAAGAAAATTAGATAGAAATTATTTCGACTATCTACGCCTGGCAACACTTGAACTGGTTAGCCATGAAATTGACAAAAAAAATCTTGAAGGGAGTGTTGCGGAATTGGGAGTATATAAGGGCAAGTTTGCAAGATATATCAACCAATATTTCCCAAAACGTTCCTTATACCTTTTTGACACTTTTGAGGGTTTTGATAATCGGGATATTGTTGCTGAAAAGGAAAATAAATTCTCTTCTGGAGAACAAGACTTTTCCGATACCTCTGTGGAATCTGTCCTGAAATTGATGCAGTACCCTGAAAAATGTATACCAGTAAAAGGATTTTTTCCGGAATCTGCAAAAAATATTGAGGAAACTTTTGTATTTGTAAGTATTGATGCAGATTTACATGAGCCGATTTACAATGGCCTGGTTTTTTTCTATCCAAAATTAGTTCCCGGTGGTTACATTTTTATTCATGATTTCAATAATGATAACTATAAAGGCTCACGAAAGGCAGTGGAGCAATTTTGTCTGGAACAAAAAATAAGCTGTTTACCGTTGCCAGATTCTGGCGGATCAGCAATTTTAATAAAATAATCCCCGGCACAGATATGCGGATAGTATGCTGCTAATGCTGCTAATGCTGCTTTCATCGGTAACAAAAACTGTATAGAGTCGGCGTAAGTATGCAAAATTGTCGGGCACGAGTTATGCAACATCTCGAAGCGAGCACTGCTAAAAGCCGTTATTGCATATGGGACATAGCTGATTTTGGTGACCAGTCCATCTTATTATTCAAAGGAAATAGATCTTAAAAAGTCGTCAGGCTTCTTTTCAAAAATGAGTTAATAATATTTTGTCTCATGGGGGCATTGCATAAACAACATTTCTTCCTACAAATACACTGCTATATCTTACAAAAGAGCGCTTTCTTATTACAAGGGAGCGGCCACGCGTTTATAGTGTAAGAATGAGGCATAGCCAGCGGCTTTGCCTTTTTGCGCATTTAGAAAGAAGTATAAATTTTAAATCACTCAATCTTACAATCTATCAGGGCACAAAAACTTAAGCATATCCTTAATTACATCCTGGGTATTTCAGCCAGGTAATTCTTTATCTCCCCACAGCTACATAAATAATAGTAGCAGACTCACGTCGTTCTTTATTTCTACATTTGCCCAATTGAAAAATGATCAACCTTCGTGCAAAAAAAATAAAATTTCGTTTATTTAAAATTGACTTTATTTGGATGAAAATAATTTCAACAAATATATCGGGCAGGGGCGTTTCCAAAAACGTTCAAATAAACGTTCATTGAAATTACTTTTGCCAGTATTACAAATTGAAAAATATGGATACGATTAAAATTAATTTCAAAGGCGGAATTATCCCTCACGCAGATCTCTATAACATCCTGTTGGCAGCGGGTAAATCGGGGCTGCTTTTTGTGAGGTTTGGCCTGCGTCAGCAACTTTTGCTCGATGTAATTTTACAACAATTGGATGAGGTAACTGCAGAGCTTAACATGCTGGGTATAACGTATGAGGTAAACGAAAATGAATTTCCAAACATCATGAGTTCTTATCCTGCAGAAGAAG
>JBDTOV010000208.1:0-9509 GCA_039933035.1 Ginsengibacter sp.
ATCAACAATTCAAACCAATTTTTTTATTCTACAGGTAATCCTGATTTGCAGCAGCAATACAGCAATAACCTGATTACCCGGTTTACTTATACCAACAGCGCAAAAAGCCAAAGTTTTTTTGCCAACATTTTTCTTCAAACAATAAACAATTATATAGCTAATGCTACTTATACTGCCTCAAAAGACTCAGCCTTATCCAATACGATTGTTCTTTTTAAAGGTTCACAAATTTCGAAGCCTGTAAACCTGAATGGCTATGTACGCGCACGGTCTTTTTTTACATTTGGCATGCCAATAAAATTCTTAAAGTCAAACCTGAACTGGAATGCAGGAATCAGCTATTCCAAGGTACCTGGCTTACTTAATAATGTGAATAATATTTCCAATTCGTATAATTATAATCTTGGAGCGGTTCTTTCGAGTAATATCAGTGAGTATGTCGACTTTAACCTATCCTATTCGGCGAACATCAACAACGTGAAAAATTCTATTCAACCATCATTAAACAACAATTATTTTACCCAATCAGCAGGTGTTTCCGCCAACCTTCTTACAAAAAAGGGCCTGTTTTTTAATAACGATTTGAGCAATGAATATTATAAAGGATTATCGGGGGGGTATAATACAAACTATTGGTTATGGAATATTGCAATCGGTCAAAAATTTCTTAAAAAACAAGCGGGAGAATTGAAATTATCTGTATTTGATCTTTTGAAACAAAATAAAAGTATTACCCGTAATGTAACAGATTCATATATACAGGACGTACAAAACCAGGTATTGCAACAATATTTTATGCTAACATTTACTTATAAATTGAAGACCTTTGGAAAAGGTAAACCTAATAATAACAATGACAGAGAGGGAGATTTTCGTAGGTTTGGCGGTCCCGGTGGCCCTCCCGGTGGTGGTGGACATGATGGCCCTTCACTTTAGCATATAAATATTTTGTCTTGATCGAAACGGAACTAATAGCACTGCTTAAGCAAAAAGACAGGACGGCCTTTAAAACAATAGTGGACACCTGGCAGGATATGGTTTACAATACTGCGATTGGTATTTTGCAAAACGCGGAAGATGCTGAAGATGTAACACAGGAAACTTTTATCCAGGTATTTGAATCTGTTTCATCATTTAAAGAAGAGTCTAAATTTTCAACATGGGTATATCGCATCACTGTTTCCAAAGCGATGGATCACATACGGAAGAAAAAAAGGAAAAAGCGATTTGCTTTTATACAAAGTCTTTATGGGAAGAATGATAAACCTGTAATTGATCCGCCGGATTTTTTTCATCCTGGCGTAAGCATGGAGAATAAGGAAAATGCCACGATTCTTTTTAAGGCTATGGAACAATTGCCGCCAAATCAAAAAACAGCATTTGTACTGAATAAAGTAGAAGGATTATCTTACCTGGAAATTAGCGGGGTAATGAAGATGACCGATTCTGCTGTTGATGCATTATTGCACAGGGCTAAAGCAAACCTAAAAAAAATACTAAAGGACTATTACATAACATTGAATAGAAATTAATAAACAGATATGCTATGCGGGGAATATAAATTATCAAATAAAAAACGCAGGTTTTTAATTAATACAACGTCTAATTAATATTGTAAAATGGAAGACAAAATCTTAAATAGAAAAATTGATGATGTAATGCAAAGTATGAATGGCATTAAGAAGGCCTCTCCGCGTCCATTTCTTTTTACAAGACTTGAAGCAAGAATGCTGAACGAAAGAAATATATGGAGCGAAATATCGTCATTTGTAGCGCGGCCGGTAATTGCTTTCGCATGTATTTGCTTTGTGCTGGTATTAAATGCAATGGTTATTCTTCTATCAGGTACATCAGGAAATTCCTTAACACAGCAAGGTTCTGAATTGGCTACGGCAGATGAATACAGCCAGGTTAGCTATAATTTTTACGATTTTGAAAATACTAAGCCATAATGAACTCAATAACCAAAAATAAATCGCTTGTTTCCATTATCATTTTTCTTTTGATAACCAATATTGTCATGTTGGTATTTTTTCTTGAATTGAATAAGCCCGTGCAGAAAAATTCGCATGGCAGAGATCAAAACGGTATGTCGGGAATGTTGCAAAAGGAAGTTGGTTTCTCAAAAGATCAAGTCGATAAATACCTGTCATTGAGGAAAGAACAATTAGATTCTGTGCATTCTCTATTTGATGGCGTGCGCAAAGCAAAAATGGATTTTTATAATTTAATTTACACACCGCTGGTATCGGATTCAACAGTAAACAATGCCGCGGACATCATTGCGCAAAGACAAAAAATCCTGGACCTTCAAATGTTCAATCATTTTAAAACAGTTCGCAACATCTGTACTCCCGATCAATTGCAAAAATTTGATTCCACCATAAAAAAGGTATTTATCCGGATGACTGGCAGAGCTGGACACGATCAAAAAAATAAATAATTTTTCGAAACTCAAAAAAAATAAATATAAAAACATGAAAACAAAAATCTTAATGCTTGTTGCACTTTTATTTGCCATAACAACAGGTGTAAATGCGCAGGGAATGCAGCGACGTACCGTTGAAGAACGTCTAAAATCTGCAATGGGCAGATTAACAGATTCGCTTCAACTCAGCCCGGACCAACAGACCAAAACTTCGGCGGTCTTCACAGATTTTTTTACTGCACAGGATAAAATGCGTGAGGATGCCCGGGCTGGCGGGAACAGGCCTGACAGGAGCGTATTTCAAAAAATGAGGGATGATCGGGATGCAAAATTAAAAGAAATTTTTACTGGTGATCAGTACAAAAAGTTTAAAGATAATGTAGAAGGTTCGATGCAGCCACAACGTATGCAGGGAAATCGAAGCTGATAAAATAAGTTGGTTTAGATGGGTATTTATAAAGGTTTGTTTTTAGACAAGCCTTTTTTTTAATAAACTTGTTTACATGAACATAGCTGATAAATAAATATCTTTAATTTTTAAAAGCAGTAAACTAATTTAAATTAAAGCGGAATTTAATTTTGGCTGGAGCAAAAAGTGCTTTAAAATTCAAAAATTTTACAGAGGCAGGTAAAATAATTTCTGTGAATTTTTTCAAAATTTTATTTTCAGATGCAGGAAGCAAAACATGACAAAGAAAGACAACAGTTTCAGGTAGAAAGATTTACATTTTTTGTAGATGCCGTATTTGCGATTACTATTACTTTATTAATAATAGAAATTAAGGTACCTCCTTTAGATAATCCAACAGATAAACTCTTATGGCATTCCATATCAGAATTGGGGTTCAAGTTTTTGGGATTCGTGATAAGTTTTGGAATAGTAGGGCATTATTGGTCAGTTCACCATAGGATTTTCGGATATGTAATAAAAAATTCTACTTCGCTAATCTGGCTAAATCTGGGCTTTTTGTTAACTGTAGTTACATTACCATTTAGTGCAGGCTTAATTGGGGAATATACTTCTATGACCTATCTTAGAGTCCCTTATGCCATCTATGCCCTCAATATGATTTTAACGGGATTGATGAATTGCTGGCTTTGGATATACGTTAGCAATCCCAAAAGGCAAATGCTCACACGCCAAATTTCACACGCCAGGATTGTGCTTGGTGTTTATAGAAGTCTTACGATTCCATTAGTATTTATTATTTCATTTCTTTTATTCTATATATACCCAATTCTCGGTTATTGTACGCTTTTATTGATTCCCATAACGCTTCATTGGGGTATGAAGGGCCTTGAAAGAAGGGCTGAAAAAGATGAGTCTGCTTCTAAAAAAGCTAATGTAGAAAACGCTGTGTTAATTAATGAAGAGGTGAAAAATGAACCTCAACAAAAATTGCAATAATTAGGATTTATTGACAATTACAAAAGTTATCCTGTTTATTTTTCTTGTTAACTTATATACGAAACCCAGTTGTTCGGTTAATTGATTATTCTCTTTTCTTTCAACTTTAGTAAATTCATGAACCTTTATTTCCTGGTTGGTGCTTACTTGATTACTATCCAACTTTAAAAGGGTTTCCTCAAGATTATTCTTAGAGCGCTTAACATATGATAATGCTGCTTTTCGATCGTGTTCATTTTCTTTGCCTGTTATACCTGAAAAAATGCTGGCAATATTGGAAGAAAGCACATTATTTAATACCACAAATTGATAAATCTCCTGGCTATTGCGCTGTTTGCTCTTAGGTTCCGATAACATCCTGTTGAAAGCAGCAGAAAGATTCGCCGTACTTAAAAAGACTTCCTTTCTCACGAGTTTATAGGCCAAAATGGAATTTGGTTTGCCACAGAGAAAATCTGCTATTTTGAGCAGGTAATTGATATTTGCTTTTAAAACACTGCTCATATAATTTCCCAGTGCGTTAGATTCCCAATGTGGAAAAAGCAGGTAACTGGCAAAGAATGCAAGTACTGAGGCAATACCGGTATCAAGTAGCCGTTCTTCCGCGACGTTCACAAATCCTAATCCCAGTAAATTGAAAAGAATAAGAATATAAGGCGTCATAAATATAACCATCACAATATAGTTGAGGCGCTGGAAAGTATACGTGCCTATCATAAAAAATACAATCATTGAAAATAATACCGTACGGTCATGGATAAACGCTAATAGCAATAACCCGATTAACCCGCCTGCCACAGTCCCGGTAAATCTTTCAAAATTGCGTTGTTTGGTAAGACTGAACCCGGGTTTTAGAATAACGATTATCGTCAGCAATAACCAATAGCTATGGTGTCCGTTTGGCAACATTTTGCCGATTATATAGCCGGTGCCGCAGGTGACCATCATGCGCAATGCATGCCTGAATACGGATGATTCCAGGGTAAAATTATTTGTGAATAGCGTGCCGTCAATTTTTTGATGAGAGACAAATTTTGAATAATCCAACCCGCTTCGCATTTGGCGGTTAATAGTTCTATCGTCGAAATAATTACTTAATCCATCTATTTGCTCACCTATATTGCGTAGGTTGACCAATACCTTTTTAAGAACAAGAATGCTGTTATTTTTATCTTCTGACGCATCAATTTTTACTTTTAAGTTTTCTAGTTCAGGAATTAATGCAAACTTTATTTTATAAGACGAATTTGACTGAATAGCGTAGCCTATATCGTCCAGGTTATTCGCCATGTTTTTTATTATTAAAGAAATCTCATCCAGGATTCCTGTGGAAGCAAATTTTTTACGTATAGAAGTATAGTCGTACCAGGAGGCCATAATTTGTTCGTACAAGTCAACCAGGTCGGCAAAAGTTAGCACCAGTAACCTGCCACTTCGGGTAGATTCTTTTAACAAACTCCTGTTTTTAAACAACAATTCCCGCACATCATCCTGACTTTCATTTACGACCACCTGCTGTGCTACCAGTTTCCTGTATTCACCTTCGGGTTCTATTTTGGTATCATATAAGGCTGACTTTATCCGTAAGTATTTAGCAGTTTCATGTATACAGTTACCCAATGCCCTTTGGGCAGGGCGGTACGGTGTTAAGCGGTAAAATAACAAAGCAAGAAGCATGTACCAAACGCCTCCAACTAATATAAGCGCACTTTCGGCTATTGCTTTGGATGGTTCTATTATATCAGCCATCCTGAGAATCATTATCAGCAAAGTGGCCGTGCCAATGGAGGCAGCCCGGTTTCCATATATAGTGAACATCGTAAAGAAAAACGAAGAGAATACTACCAGTAAGCCCAGAAGCAGGAAATTATTGGTGGTAAATCCTGTTAGCAAGGCCATTAAAAAAATAAAGATATTGCAATACAACATTCCATTAAACTTATGCTTTACCGGGCCGGGTGCGTCGCTAATACTCACACAGAGCGCACCCAATGAAATATTAATTCCAATATCCAATCTTCCAAATTGTGCGCAGATTACTGATGGTAAAATGATTTCGAGGGTGATGCGTATACCATCAGCAAGATATTGGCTAAAGAAGAAATGCCGTATGTCCTGAGTCTTTTCGAGCATGTTAAAATTTCCTGTTTTTATTTGCAAAGAAAGGCACTTATTTCGTTTCGCATAGTCGGGTATATTTTGAAGTTTTTTATTTTTAATGCTACCTTGGAGCCAAACCTGAAATGACCATTCAAAAAAATGAGGAGTTTGGAAGGAAAAAACAACATCTTGCGATGATGGCAAAAGCTATTTCTCATCCTGCCCGGATATCAATTTTAAAAATACTTGCCCGAAATGAAAATTGCAATTGCAACACTTTGGTACAACAATTACCCCTGTCGCAGTCAACCGTGTCCCGGCACTTAAAAGAATTAAAAGATCGCGGACTAATAAATATAACGGTGCATGGAACAAATAGTCTCTATTCCCTCAATAAGATAGTGTTGAAAGAGTTTGAGAAGGAGATAAAAAAAATGATGAAATCTTTAAAGGCAAAAAAATAATTTTTGAACCTATCCTATTTTGGAAATAATGTTAAGATTCAAATAGTTTGAACAAATGCACAAACAATTGACCAGAATTCACTTGCAAACTTTTAAATTTGTAACCTGATAACTATCGAATCATAAATTATAATGAATATAAAAGAAGAAGTATTACAGGATGTTGTAATAAAATTTGCGGGTGACAGTGGTGATGGGATGCAACTTACCGGCACACAGTTTACCAATAATACTGCAATGTTGGGTATTGACCTGGCGACTTTTCCAGATTTTCCTGCAGAGATAAGAGCTCCCCAGGGAACATTGCCCGGAGTAAGCGGGTTCCAGCTAAGATTTTCCAGTGATAGGATATTTACCCCCGGTGATATGTGCGATGTACTGGTTGCTATGAATGCAGCAGCCCTCAAAACCAATTTAAGTGGCTTAAAGAAAGACGGGAAGATTATTGTAAATGTGGATGGCTTTGATGCAAAAAATTTGCGCCTTGCCAATTATCCTGATGGTGTGAATCCTATCGAGAATGGAAGCCTCGATGGGTATGAAGTTATAAAGATTGATGTTACTAAAATTACAAGAGAGTCCCTGAAGGAATTTGAAATGGGCACCAAAGAAAAAGACAGGGCAAAAAATATGTTTGTGCTGGGTTTCTTATACTGGATGTACAACAGGAGCCTGGACAATACCATCCGCTTTTTAAAAGAAAAATTTTCTAAAAAACCCGATATTCTTAATAGTAATATAAAGGTGCTCCAGGCGGGTTATAATTATGGGGATACCACCGAAACTTTTACTACGAGATATTCTGTTGAAAAGGCTAAAATGCCTTCAGGAAATTACCGCAGTATCATGGGCAACCAGGCTCTTGCTTACGGTCTTATTGCTGCGTCGCAAAAAAGTGGCTTGCAATTATTTCTAGGGTCTTACCCGATAACTCCTGCAAGTGATATTCTACATGAACTGAGCCGTCACAAATCTTTTGGTATAAAAACTTTCCAGGCGGAAGATGAAATTGCCGCAATTTCTTCAGCTATTGGCGCATCTTACGGAGGGAGCCTTGGCGTTACCTCAACAAGTGGTCCGGGTATGGCTTTGAAGTCCGAAGCTATGGGACTTGCTGTAATGCTGGAGATTCCGTTGCTCATTTGTAACATACAAAGGGGGGGGCCTTCAACCGGGTTACCCACCAAGACAGAGCAAAGTGACTTGTTGCAGGCATATTACGGGAGAAATGGTGAGTGTCCTATGCCGATAGTTTCCGCATCAACCCCCAGCGATTGTTTTGATGCAGTGTACGAAGCAGTGCGCATTTCAGTACAGCATATGACTCCTGTTATATTTTTAAGTGATGGATATATAGCTAATGGAGCAGAGCCCTGGAAGTACCCTGAAAGCAAAGATTTGCCCCCAATTGAAGTGAAATTTAAAACAGAGTTAGGGCATCATGAAGAAATTTTTCAACCTTACCTGAGAGATGAAAAATTCGTAAGACCATGGGCGATCCCTGGCTTTGCGGGGCTTGAGCATAGGGTAGGGGGGCTGGAGAAGCAAAATATTACAGGCAATGTTAGCTATGATCCTGAAAATCACCAGATGATGGTAAAATTGAGGCAGGAAAAAATTGATAAAATTGCTGATTATATACCTGAGCAAAAAATAGATAATGGTCCTGAAAAGGGAAAGGTGTTAGTACTGGGATGGGGAAGTACGTATGGTTCTATAAAATCAGCCGTGGCAGATTTGCTGCTTGAAGGTTATTTAGTTTCGCATGTGCATCTCCGTTATGTTCGTCCCTTTCCTAAAAATCTGGGTGAACTGATTAGAAATTTTGAGCAACTTATTATACCCGAGCTTAACAACGGACAACTCATAAAAATAATAAGAGATCAATATTTAGTGGATGCTAAAGGGTACAATAAAATAATGGGTATTCCATTTACAAAGCACGAACTGGTTGATGAAATAAAAAAATTCCTGTAGTTATTATTTTTTTCTTACAGGTTTCTCTTAATTTTTGGGAGATATCGTTAATTTCTCCTTTCCCTGCCAAGTGTTAGCCCTAATTTTATATTAAAAGTAATATACGAATCATTGTTTTTGGGGTTACCGCGAATGCCGTCTGGATGGGCGGTTTCAGCTCCTGGTTTGTGGCGGTCATGCAGAAGAAGCGCCTCGTTAAGTAGCGTTCCTGATAAATGATTAGCAAAAACAGAGGGCTCAATATACCTGCCGCTCACGTCGTCAAGATAATCCGTGTTTAAAATCCTGGTTACAATTTCAGCACGCAGGTTAAGTATTGGTGAAATATCATATCGTGCGCCAAGTCCCAACGGAAAATTTATTTGGCTAAGTTTGTAAACAGGTACATTTGGATATTCGGAAAAGCCTTCGCCTTCAGTGCTCAGTGGCTGCAGGTCTACATAGTTTGATTTAAGTTTTGCCTGCGGGTTGAAATGAAAATACCCAACACCGGCAAGTAAATAAGGAGAAACAGCAGGAGGATAATGGTCGTCATTATAATTGCCAAAGATGAAAAACGGATGAAATTCTGCCACCAGCATTATTTCCGAAATAGAACTTCTAAAGCTCAAATTTCTTTCATAACGGCCGTTGGTAGTTGATGCCACCTTTTTTAGAATGCTGTCATAGGCGTGTATTTGCCCGAATGTTCCCTCAATCCTTATGGCTATTTCATTTTTATAAACTGCGCTGAAAAAGATACTTCCACAAAACTGTGTATTTTTAAAATTGAAATCTTTCACGCCTTTTTTACCAAGACCTTTTCTTCCGCCAAGGTCCGTGAAGGCATTCATCGCCCCAACAGAACCACCTATTTCATATACAATATCACTCTCATAATATTTACCATCATAAAAATAATACTGGGCTTTTAACCCGTTGCCGGCAGCAAGAAAAAAGAAAAAAAACAGTATCCTGATTTTCATAAAGGCGACTTAAATATTTTGGGCCAGGTTAAAACATATAACAATATTCAACAAATTAATGATTAAATATTCAATAATTTGATTTTCTGCAATTATTATAATATTTACAAACGCTTTTTATGGCACAAATATTACATTTAGGTTTACGTGAAGTACAAATATATCGC
>JBDTOV010000209.1:0-9458 GCA_039933035.1 Ginsengibacter sp.
TTGAAGAGAGTACAGATCCGAAAGACAAAATAACCGCATTAAGAGAACGGCGGGCCCAGTTTAATGCACTGGTTGCTAATGCAAAGAAAGGCTGATCTTAAGTGGGGTATTTAGCGAAATGTATGCCGGCAATGCGTAGCAAATTCAAAAAGCTACAAAGCCATACTTCACGATTCGCACAAACGATAAATAATTAAAGAATCCAGGTTTCGTAGAAGGCGGCCCTCCTTTGAAAAAGCCTAACCCAGCCATCCGTGAGAGCCGCTGCCTGGTCTCATGACCTACGGCAAAACAGGCCCGGCGTGTCTTGTCTTTTTATCCCCGGTAAGATCTTCCGGTTAATTGTATATACCAGTAAAATGAAGGAAGGATATTTACTCTATCCGGCAAATTATTTTACAACAACTATTAATGGATGGAAGCCATTGCTTGCAAATGATAATCCTGTACGGCAGGACTACCTTGAATCCCGGAAGATTATCATTTTATTATTTCATGAGCAAGATTTTATCGTAGTGGGATAACCGATTTCGAAATATTGCAGCAAGAAAGGTGACACCTTTTCAAAAGGTGCCACCTTTGGGCCATAATACTACAATCCTGTATGGGCAGGGTTATGTGAAATACCGGAAGCTTATGATTATTCATCAGCAAGATTCTAACGTGATGGCACAAACGATTTTGGAATGTTGAAACTTTTTTTAGGCTAAGAATTGTGGGTGTATAACCCATTGGCCAGGAGACTTGGGCGTCGGCGTTACAGGTTTTGTGATTTACAAGATGCAAAAGTAGAGCACCTACGCTGGCAGAAAACTTTGCTCATTATTTTTACGGGGAAACCTGGCTTAGCTCAAGAAGAAATAAATGTGTACTATCAGGCCCTTGAATTTAACGACAAGGATAAATTAAAACCTCAGCAACCAGGGTACATTTTTAATTGTCGCAAGGTTGCCAACCTTCTATAAGCTTGTTGTAAAGTTAAAAGCACCTATCTCCAAGGTTGGCAAACTTGAACACAAAACAACGATTATATATACACCACTCAAGAGCGGTTGATTTTCAACTAATTAAAAAATGTGGTGTAAGCTGCTTTGTTGCGTAATTTTTCAAGCAGGATGAAATTGAAATGCACCCGGCAACTATTCGTCAGTTATTAAAATTTTATATTCACTTTTATTTGAAATTGTAAAAAAGCATTCTATCTTAGTAATTGATTTGTAATTAAAAATAGTTATTACCTCGCCTACAGGAAACCAATTTTCCCGCATCCGCTTTATTGCTATCCCCGACTAATTCCATTTACCAGGCTCATCCATTTGTGCTACGGTAGAAAAATCATTCTCTTAGCTTGTTGTATTGCTTGTTATTTATGAAATTGTTTTCGCACCATATACAATTGAAAAATATTTACTTAAAAATTGCCCATTGCCGCAATGGGCCCTGATAAATGTTGCCTTCTGAGTTTATCGAATGAAATAAAATTATTAAAAGTGTTAATAGAAATTAAATGAATACAAAAATTATATTCCGCGTGGGGGCAATTTTGCTATCCACTCTTTTCTTTACGTCCTGCAAAAAGGAACATAGGCATTTTTGTGGTGGTGATGATACAATTGTAACAACAACGAAAGTTTTTGCCACCGGGCTTAATAATCCCAGGGGCTTGGAGTTTGGTCCGGATGGAAATCTGTATGTTGCTGAGGGAGGAATAGGTGGAAGCAAAACTTCCACAGGATGCGACCAGGTTATTCCGCCTGTAGGGCCATATACAGGAGATGTAACCGGCAGCCGTATTTCCCGGATTGACCAGTCAGGAATGCGTACAACCTGGGTTGATAATCTTCCTTCATCTACGAACGCTATGGGAGACATCAGCGGCGTAGGTGATGTAGCCTTTATTGGGCATACGCTTTATGCAATACTTACCGGGGCCGGTTGTTCACATGGAGTTTCCTCTATTCCGAATAGTGTTATTAAAATAAATCCGGATAGAACCTGGACAGGCGTAGCTAACTTAAGCAATTATTTAAGGTCACATCCTGTGATGAATCCTGAACCGGATGATTTTGAACCGGATGGGGATTGGTATAGCATGATTAGCGTAGGAGGTAATTTGTATGCTATAGAGGCAAATCATGGTGAGCTGGACAAAATATCTATTAACGGAGCCATTAGCCGTGTTACGGATGTTTCCGCAACATACGGGCACATAGTTCCAACTGTATTGGCATTTCATAATAATAATTTTTATGTCGGCAACTTAGATACTTTTCCGGCACCTCATGGGGAATCGAGTATTTATAAAATAACCCCGGGCGGACAGATCAGCGTTTTTGCTACCGGGTTTAATATGATTCTCGGTATAGCCTTTGATAAGGCAGATGGATTGTACGTACTTGAAAATTCCACTAACAATCCATTTCCTACACCGGGTACAGGTGATATTGTGAGAATAGATCCGGCAGGAAACAGGCAGGTTATTACATCCGGCCTGTTTTTACCTACCGGGATGACATTTGGTCCTGACGGGAAGTTGTATGTTTCAAATTGGGGATTTGGGCCACCTGCCATCGGCGGCGGACAAGTGTTGCAAATCAGCTTTAAGTGCGAGGAAGTTTCCGGTTATGCCAAATAATAAAGACAGAAATCAGTACTAAATTTTTTAATATTAAAGCCCTGTCGCCAGGGCTTTAATATTTTTGAAGCATGAGTGTTGGGAGAAGACAGAATATATTACTTTCTTGAAATACTGGGGAAATGTGGGAACCGCTACTATGCGTAGCAACTTCAAAGTTACAAAGAGCCGTTGAAGCCGCTTCCAAAAGAAGACTGGGTTATTAGTTACCATTCAGCCTTTTTTGGAATGCCTGACCCATCCACTCGCAGGAGCCCGGTTGCTGACCAGGAGAAACCGTAAAACGTATCTGTATGTATTTTTACCCCTGGTAATATCTTCCAATTAATTGTATAGATCAGTAAAATGAAGGAAGAATATTTATGTCACCCGGCGAATTATTTTACTGCTACAATTTATGAATGGAAGCCATTGCTTGTAAATACTAACTACAAGGACATTATAATTGGCAGCATGTAGATGCTAAAAAAAGAATAGAATTTTACCCGCGGCTGTGCTTAGTAAATTTATTTTATAAAAGGGGCAATGCTGGGTCTATATCCAATAAAATTTGATAGCCATCCTGTAAAGTTATATTGCACGAGGTATGGCGACAAGGAGGATGCAACATTTTTTTAGCTTCGGGTTTCACGGGAAATTCGTTACGATTTGAAAATTCTGCTGTGAAAATCACGCCGGGGCTCAATGGTTTGTGGAGAAGCGAATTACGGAAAGAAGAAATTAAAGGATGGCTATTTTTACGTGTGCCCGGATTTACTTTTCGATTTACTTTTGCCAAAAATCCAACCGGCAGATAACTGGAAAACATTATTTTTTACATTAACATCAGAAAAAGAAGGAGACTGCCCGGTTTGAACATTCTTATATAATTTACCCAGGCTTATATTTATTCTTGCCCCTATTAATAAACCGCTTACAGGATGCACCTCCACGCCACCGGCAAATCCATAGTCGTAACGGTTGTAATAATCTAACAAGGCACCGTAAGGATTGCCGGACGTGCCACTACTATTAGATTTGCTGCTATCCGCTTTGGCATTCATCAGAAAAGCGGTTTGAAAACCAAATTGAATTTGAAAATAGTGTGTAATGCTGATCGTCATAAGATTTGCCGACATAATATATTGAAGATTCACACTACCCGTGTTGGTATCAGACGAATAATTGTAGCCCTGTTTGGAATAAGTAAATTCAGTTCTAAACCCAATAATTTTTGTATGAGGCGAAAACAAAATTCCTGCATGAAAACCTGTTTGGCTGCTATTGTTAATAGAAGACGCACTGGTAACATTTGCAAAATTTAAGCCGCCCTTTATTCCAAATTGCGCATGTAGCGACAACGGCATTACAAATAGTAGCGTAAAGAATATTTTTTTCATATTGCTGCTTTTTTGCATTGAACTTTAGCTGAGAAAAAGGGCAGTACAAAACCGGATACCTTTCTATACAGTTATAAAGAATTATATAAATCAATACTGACTAGTAGATATTTTTGGCAGGTTAGTTAACTTAAAAAACCTATGTATGTCGCAGGGAATTTTTATACAATAAAGTTAACCCTGTTATTTTTTTTAAAACAACATAAATAGTAAACGGTATTCCCGGTTAAGTAAACGGTTAATCCTGGTACTTAAATTGAATTAATGCAAAATACAAAAAGGGCATTATCGCAATTAAAGGAATAAACCACCCAACCGCTAACAAATAAAAAAAGCTAACGTAGGCGTGTATACGCTGGCAATAAAATATCAGCACGTGATGTGTTATAGTAAAGTGATTTGCACTTTTAATTTAAGAGTAGAAAATATAAATTCACTGATAATGATAAACAGTATTTTATATCATTCGCCACTATACTTTAAATAGATGTTTTTTATCACCGTTGGTGCTCCTTCGCCCCGGGAAGGCACATATTTGTAATTATTGTTTAACTTAAATGCCACAGCCATGTATACTTTACACTTAAGAATAAATGGCGATGCACGCAATAAAAAAATATGAAGTAATGATGACAGAGCAAATTGTACTCGCCTCAAGACCTAAGGGCACGCCCGATAATGAAAATTTAAGGTTTGAAAATACCAGCCTCGCGGAAATGCAGGATGATGAAGTAGAGTTGGAAGCCGCGTATTTTTCTGTAGATCCTTATATGCGTGGACGAATGAACGATGTAAAATCGTATATCGCCCCTTTCAAACTAAACGAGCCTTTAGAAGGCGGCGCCATTGCTAAGGTAATCACCAGCAATGCGAAAGATTTTAAAGCAGGCGACATGGTCACCGGGTTTTTGCCCTGGAGATTACGAACAATCTCACCCGTTAAGGGGCTCAGAAAAATTACCCCATCAGGAGTTCCGATAACTTACCACCTTGACGTGCTTGGTATGACCGGCCTTACCGCTTACTTCGGTTTAATAGATATAGGAAAACCAACAACCGGGGAAACAGTCGTAGTATCCGGCGCAGCGGGAGCTGTTGGTGTAGTCGCCGGGCAGATAGCAAAAATTCGTGGATGCCGTGTGATTGGCATTGCAGGCACCGATGAAAAAATACAAAGGCTGAAAGATGAATTTGGATTTGATGAAGCCATCAATTACAAGACTACACCTGATATGAAAAAAGCAATTGCTGCTTTATGCCCAAAGTCTGTTGACATCTACTTCGATAACGTAGGTGGCGAAATATCAGATGCTGTTATCAGTAATATAAATTTTCATGCACGCATACCATTATGCGGGCAAATATCTTTATACAACAGCAAGGAAATACCCATAGGGCCGCGCTTACAGCCGATGTTACTTACGCGTAGCGTACTAATGCAGGGATTTATCATATTCAATTACCAGCACCGTTTTGCCGAAGGGATAGACCAATTAACCAAATGGGTACAGGAAGGTAAATTGAAATTTACGGAAACCATTGTCAAAGGCTTCGACCAGATGCCCGCGGCGTTCCTCGGATTGTTTAAAGGGGAGAATATTGGAAAGATGATTGTGGAGGTGAAAAGGAAATGAATTTTCTCCTGTAAAGGTGAAGATCGCTTTTTGCCAGCTATCACCCCCTGCCCGATCCGGTATATAAAAGTTTGTCTGCCTGGTAGGAGTTCTGCCTTCTTTGGAAGGCCTGATCCATCTACTCTTGAGAGTCGCCTGGTCTTTGAGCGGCGCCAAACTTATAGAAGGCATCCATCTTATATTATCCGAATATTTTTCAATTAATTGATATCAACCAGTGAAAAATAAGCTGTTGAAATTACCAATACTTTTGATCGAAATCCCTGGCATAAGCATTGATTTCAGCATCGGTTAAGTGTTTACCTGAACTAATGATCACCCGGTACCTGAAAGTCAGGGACTTCCCTTTCGGAAGGGTAAAATCTATTGTTAATTTCCCTTCCGTGAAGTCATGCGCACCAAATGGATTAGCAGCCAACAGTCCATACCCCCGGGCATGCCAATAGGTTGGATAATCGAAGTTTTTCGGATGATCACAAATAACTAAAGATACCTTTTCTCCTTCTATATTTCCATATAAATCCATCCACCTGGCCCGGGTACTCCAAACACTATCACCGGTAACCCCTTCACTGCTCCTGTAATTTCCCGTAACGTCTCCGGATTCAGGCGTTACGGTAGTTGGATTGCCCTGTGCATCTTTGAAAGTTTCCGGTTTTTCTGAAGGTAATTTCAAGTGCTCATTATATCGAATACCAAACATTCCTTCTTTGGTATCCTTAAAGGTTACTGTACTGTCGGTAGCCGTTAAAGTTGTAATGCGGTCTATAATATGCGTGGATCCGTCAGCAATAAAATGATAATTTGTTTTTTCAGTTAAAAGCTGGTTTCCAAAAGGGCTGACCCAGCTTTCATTAGTTACCAACAAACCTTCCCCGGCCCCCGATAACAATTGTTCAATTGCAATATGTTGTATGCTGCCGTCATGAACCTTTCTTACTTCCTGAGGGATCTGGTAAGAGTTGCCCCAAAAATCATAGCCGTTAACATCACCATAGTTTAACCACATACCTCGCTGATGCGGGTGATCGGTATGTTCACCCGGCCTGGGGGTTATCGGCCAACCTCGTGTGATCGGCTTACCGGCTTCCGTAAGTATTGGATACAGTATTTGCTTTTTCAAACTATCAGAATAACAGTAAGAGGTAAAAAGTTTACCACCAATCATAACGTCAACTTTTTGATCAGCTTTTTTATCAATCAAGGCTACCTTAGGACCAGTATTTCCCTGGTTACTTTCCTGCTTATCATCCCGTTTCGTAGGTGTTGAACTGCATGAAAAGAAAAGTGGTATAGCCATTAAAACAATACCTATTGATTGACACTTCATAGTCTCTGCAATTTATATTTAATGAGTACTATTTACAATTGGAAATCAAAGAAACTTTTCTCAATTCATACTTCATTTGGAACCACATAAGGAGGTCGGTATACCTTCGTCAACATGGCATCTGCTTCAGGATCATTAATGAATTTCTCCCTATCCATATCCGCTCCCATAAACCCTAGTTTACGATTCAGGCGATAAGAAATATTAGCAGTTAAAGGAAGTACCGTTGAGAAAAATCCTTCGTTAATATCACAATGCAGATCCTGATAATTGCCCGAACGTACTGCATTAAGAAAATTAGCAAAATGCTCCGTACCACTGGGACCCGTAAGCGAAATATCTGCATTACTCGTCTCCTCACCTTTTGAGCCGGTAAAAGGTTTATCTTCCCCGTTATGGTAAGCTTTCCATGTAGAGCCATCAAGCTCAAGATAACCTTCAGTACCATAAAATATATTGCCAATCTTTATACCAAGACTTCCCTCCCCATTAGACTCCCGCCCGCGGGTCTCAAACTCAAGTATTGATCCGTCCTTATATGAAAATACAGAACTTTGTGTATCAGGAGTCTCCTGTGCGCACTCGGCAGGGGACCATCCGTAGATACCTCCCATAGAATGAATAGAAACGGGATGTTCATTCTTATTAAGTCCCCAACGTGCAACGTCAAACTGATGAGGACCCTGGTTACCCGTGTCTCCGTTTCCGGTATCCCAGAACCAATGCCAGTTGTAAAGGTCCCTTTTCTCGTTATAAGCGCGCCAGGTAACTGGCCCTAACCACGTATCATAATGTAAAGTGTCAGGTGGTGTACTATCTTTTGAAATACCAAATGAATTACGAGGCTTAATGCAAAGGCCACGAGCCATGTATACTTTACCGATGCCCCCATCATGAAGAAATTTAATGGCCTCCATTACATTAGGAATCGAACGATTCTGGAATCCAACCTGTACCATCCTGTTATATTTACGGGCCGCCTCAATCATCTTTCTTCCTTCCCAAACATTGTGCATGGCAGGCTTTTCGCAATAAACATGTTTACCAGCCTGGCAAGCCCAGATGGTTCCCAGTGCATGCCAGTAATTTGGCATAGCAATAGATACTGCATCGATCTCCTTATCATCAAAAACCTTTCGCATATCCCATTCTGCCAGGGGCTTATTACCTGTTTTGTCCGTCACTATTTTTGACCGGGAAGGAAACAACTCAGTATGGACATCACAAATGGTCTTTAATCGCACATTATGACTATCCTTCAGTTCACTCCAGGCATCGAGGTGAGCAACGCCTCTGCCATGAATGCCAATGACGGCAATATTTACACGATCATTAGCTCCAGAAATTGAGGCATAAGATTTAGCGCTGAACCCCATACCACCTATCGCCAGGCCAGCGGATCCTAATAAACTTTTCTTGATAAAATCTCTTCTCTTTTCCATTGTAATCACTTTATTTTAAGATTAATAAAAATATTTGGCATATCTAAAATACTTAATTATTCCCATCGTAAATAGTGATTCTCATTGTAAAAATATAATAACAACTAATCGTAGTTGCCATGTAAAAAATTAATTATTGGTTGTTCATAAAAATTTACGGGAACGTTATCGAAAGTTTCATTTGGTAGGTTCCATTGTTTATTACGGGATAAAAACATTTTTTTATTTTAGTAGTGATGAGTAAAGGATGTTATCAATTCTATGACCGGGTCGGAATATATTTTGTAAGTTTTGCAGTAGTAGCAAGCGTAGACGCTTTTACAAAGGAATGCAGCAATATTTACTGCAGGGTACAACATTACTATTATGAAGAAACCATGCGGGCTCTTAAAAGTGGAATTTTTGCTTTATTGCCCGAGGTTTAAGAGGCTTAAGTTGCACAATGGGAGTTACTATAGAACCACCGGAAGGATAGGCAATGCATAAATTGATGTTACTTTGGGGAAGTAGGGAAAGGCAGACCGGTATTTATGTTTACATATAAAAGTTTTTGGTGCTAATTTATATGCATAACGTAAGCATTCCCGCTCCAATCAACAGGTAAAGCGACCCCTTCAATTGTGCTAAAAAAAGAATGTATTACTCAGTAATTAAGTACAACTACCTGCCTCTGTTTATTCTATTTCTCCTGTTTTTTTATCCTGCAAAGTCAGCGGGATAACATGTTCTCAGGTTATGTCCATCGAATCATCACACTACATCGAATCTATCTTTTTATCCATGGTAATATATCCCGGTTAATTGTATAGATTGGTAATATGAAGGAAGAATATTTACACTATCCGGCAAATTTCCCTGTGCCATGGTGGGGGCAATCTTTGAGCGGTTGACAAGATGTAACGGAGGTAACCGGCGTTATCATCACTCAATCACTTTTACACCTTTCCAAAAAGCTGTATAATTTTTAATTTTTGCTGCGGCTTCTTTAGGAGCGGGGTAATACCATGCTGCATCGGAATTTTCCTGGCCGTCTGCCTG
>JBDTOV010000210.1:0-9429 GCA_039933035.1 Ginsengibacter sp.
GTATCCATAATAGCAAAATCAGACTCTTGAAAATCACGGCCTGCAGCCATTTGCATCTTCATGGTTTTAATAAAGTCAAGATCAACAGGCATCGCATTCAGCGATATATCATGCTTTCCCTTTTCATCAATTGCCGTTATTCCGTCGCCCCATTGTACATATTCAGGTGTTTCATAAGAAGCGGTAACACCTTCCACGCCGGGCACCTGTTCGAACGCACCCTTAAGATTTTGAAAATTTTGCAACATATTACCTCCTATAGGAAGTACAACGATATGGTCCTTATCATATCCTAAATTTTTAGTTTGCATATAATGCATTTGCTGAAAAATGATACCCGTATAGATGATGAGGAAAATTGAAATCCCAAACTGGGCCACGATTAAAGTTTTGCGAAGTATATTGTTGCCACCTGTAAAAGAGAATCCCTTTTTCAGCACACCCATAATTTGCGTTCCGGATAAAACGAGTGCCGGGTATAATCCTGCAAAAAAACTTACCAGCAAAGAAAATAATATCAACGACAGCAGCGGAATTGGCCTCAGTAAGTCACCGGATGTAAATTGTTTCCCGGTAATATTATTGAAATAAGGTACCAATAAAATGGCCATGATAAGCGCTAACAGAGCGGCAAGGAAAGTTATAAAAGATGATTCACTGATAAACTGCATAAACACCTGCGATTTGGATGCACCCATTACTTTGCGCATCCCGATTTCCCCACTTCTACCGGTAGATTGTGCCGTTGCAAGATTGGTATAATTGGCACAGGCGATAATTAATATCAACAAAGCAATAACCGAAAACATATAAATATAAGTGATGCTACCATTGGGCTCAAAGCCCGCAAGCGAAGAGTACAGGTGCACTTTGGCGAGTGGTTCCAAATGATACGTGAGATAACTGTTCCCTTCCAGTCCTGCGTCTTTCCTTACCCCGGAAGTTTTCATATAATCGCTTACCTGCCGCTGCAACGGAGCTATGCTGCCTTTATCACGTAATAAAAAATAAGTGATCCAGTTGGCAGTCCACCATTGCTCCCGGTCAACGCCATTACCCAGGTTAAGAAACTGTGTAACAAAGTCAAATTTTATTTGCGAGTTTTGAGGCGCATTTTCACAAACAGCGGACACCCTGAAATCTTTACCGCCACTAGTAAGCGTTTTATTAAGCGGATCAACATTACCAAAATATTTTTTTGCCATGGATTGTGTAATCACTATTTTATCAGGTGCATCTAATGCAGTAGCTGCATTACCTTCCATCAACTTAAAGGAAAATATTTTGAAGAACAGTGGATCGGCATATAAAATACGGGGTTCATCAAAAATTTTGTCGCCGCTTTTTACGACATTGTGGCCGACAAAAGTGCGAACATATTCCTCTACCAAGGGAAATGTTCTTTTAAACTGCGGACCCACTTTGGTTCCGGTAGCCGCTGTTGTATTAACTGTTCCCGCCTGGCTGTATTCCATGGTTGCCCGGACAATCCGATTTGCATTCACATTAAATGTATCATAACTCAATTCATGAATTATATATACACCAATTAAAAGACAGGAAGCCAACCCTACCGATAAGCCAAAAATATTTATGGCAGCATATAATTTGTTTTTCCGAAGGTTTCTTAAAGCCGTTTTGAAATAATTTTTAATCATATAGCCTCCTTTTTATTCCTCCCGGCGAGGAAAGATGGTAACGTTAGATAATTGATGTTCTTTCTATGTACGAAACTCCGGGCACCTCCCTCGAAGGGCGTGGGCGGCGGGTCTCATTCCGTTCTTAAACTCTTCACAGGATTGGCCACTGCTGCTTTTATAGCCTGGTACGCAATAGTGATGGCTGCAATAACAAATGATGACAGGATGGCTATTATAAATATATTCGACCCAATTTTTATTTGATAGGCAAAACCCTGCAACCAGCCATACATGATATAATAGGCAACCGGAGCCGCTATTACAAATGCAACGGCTATCAATACCACAAATTCTTTGGAGAAAAGAAATACGATATCAGCCAGTGAAGCGCCCAATGCTTTTCTTACCCCCACTTCTTTGGTTCGTTGTGCAGCAGCAAACGCGACAAGGCCATATAAACCGAGGCACCCGATCAGGATGGCAATGCATGCGAAAAGTTTAAAGGCGGTATATTCTTTTTGTTCCTGGCTGTACCACGCGGCGATATGATCATCTAAAAATTCATAATTAAATATGCTCTCCGGAAACATGCCCGACCATAGTTTATCAATTCCGGCAATTGTTTTCTTCATATTGACAGGCTGCAGTTTAACGCTGGCCGTATAGAAATTATCAGCACGGTAGAGTAATACACAAGGCCTTATCTTTTTATGTTTTGACTCACTTTGAAAATCCTGTACAACACCCGTTATAGTCGCATACCAGTTACCATTTATTATTACGTGTTTGCCAATAGCCTGGCCAGGCTCTTGTATACCTAATTTATGTATCATGGTTTCGTTCACTACCACATTGTACAGGGTATCTTTATTGGAGGCATTGGTGCGCTGCACCGGCTGCCCCGCCAGCATTTTCAAATCAAACATTTTTGTGTACCCTGTGTCTATAAATTTTAATTCAGTTACATCATCTTTTGTAATGCCAGCCTCGGGGGAAATAAAACTCGTAAAGTTATTACTCATCACAGGCGCACCGGAAGAAAAGCTTACTTCCTTAACGCCGGGATTACTTTGCAATTGTTGCCGCAATACTTCCGTTTTGGCTTCGTCCGGCATACCAAAAGAAATGACCGCTTCTTTATTAAAACCAAGATCACGGTTTTCAAAGAAATCCATTTGATACGCAACAACGAGCGTCCCAATGATCATAACCTGGCATATCGCAAACTGAATAACAACAAGGCTTTTACGCAGGGTCAGGCCACTGAAATGTAATGATGGTTTGTTTTTTAAAGATTCTACGGGCCGGAATGCCGATTGTACAAATGCGGGGTATACCCCTGCAAGAATAATGACGAAGATGGTTACCAATAACATGACAAATATTACAGATGGTTGCAGCAACTGAACAATGCTGATCTTCAGGTTAAGCCATGTTGCTAACTGCGGTAAAAAAGCGGCGCTTGCCAACAAACCTAAAACCATTGCGGTTAATACCATCAACGTGGTTTCGCCAAGGAATTGTGTAATTAATTGCAAGCGGGTTGAACCCAATACTTTTCTTACCCCAACTTCCCTGGCGCGCTTAATCGCCTGGGCCGTTGCCAGGTTTATAAAATTGATACAGGCGATGATGATAATTAAAAAAGCTATCGCCGCCAGCGTATAATACGTTTCACGGGACGTGGTATAACTGATGGTATTGTTGAGATACCGTTGATCAAAATGTATATCTGATAAGGGCTGCAAAGGAAGCCTCGCACCATTTGCAATATCCTTACCCCAGTTCTTTTCTATAAAACCGTGCATTCTTTTTTGCATCTGCGCGACATCATAATTGTTTGGAAGAACGATGTAGGCGAAACTGCCACCGGCAATTGCATAAAAATTCGACATCATTCCTTTTACATCATGTTCGATGGTGGCAAATGAAACAAGCATATTAAATGGTAAATGGGTATTGCCCGGAACATTTTTTATTACACCGGTAACTTTCAGGTGGTACCTGTCATCAAGATCCATAAGCTGCCCCATGGCGTTTTTGTTGCCAAAATATTTACGGGCAATGTTCTCAGTAAGCACAATGCAATTAGGCTCGGCTAACGCAGTGCGGGCATCGCCCTGCAGCCATTGCTGATCGAAGACAGCAGGAAAATATTTATCTGCATACATTAATCCTTTTTCCTGGAATTTTTCATTGTTAACATTCATTAATACAGATTGACGATACCATGCCTGCGATACTGCTTCCAGCTCCGGAAAATCATTGCGAAGCGCCGGCACTACTGCCATTGAAACAGAAGGGTTAAAATCAATAGCGTTTAAGGTTACCCGGTAGATGCGATCCGATTTTTTATAAAACTTATCATAGCCCAGCTCATATTTCACCACTAAAAAAATGAGGAGGCACGAGGCAATTCCTAATGTTAACCCAAGTACATTGATCAGGCTATAAGCCTTGTGTTTGCTTAAGGAGCGCCATGCTGTTTTGAAATAATTTTTTATCATAAAATGTCACTTTTATTTTTCCGGACAGGAAAGATTTTAATGTTAAATACACTGATGCCTTGTATGCTTATGAACCTCTTTAGCCCCTGTTCCGGAGGGGCCGAAGCGTCTCATTCTGTTCTTAAACTTTTCACCGGGTTTGCCGTGGCTGTTTTAATGGTTTGAAAACCCAGCGTGACTAATGCGATCAATATCATTACCATTACCCCGAGTACAAATATCCACCAGCTTATATTGGTACGGTAAGCAAAATTCTGAAGCCACTTATTCATTCCTAACCAGGCAAGAGGTGCAGCAATGACGAACGCAAGAAAAATAAGTAACATAAATTCTTTTGATATCATAGTTACAATTTGTGCCACAGATGCACCCAACACTTTCCGTACGCCTATTTCTTTCGTACGTTGCGCCGTGGTATAAATTACCAGGCCCAATAAACCAAGGCAACTGATGAGAATAGCCAACCCGGTTGACCACATGAGGAGACTGGAAATATGTTGCTCATCATCGTAGTATTTAGCAATGTCCTGGTCAAAAAAAGTATAATTAAATTCATCCTGGGGAAACATGTCTTTCCATATTTTTTCAATTTTGGAAATGGTAGATTTCCATGAGGTACCATCGGCGTTTTGCGGCATTAAGGCAATATTGATTGTCCGGGCACGCTCTACGCCGTTTGCGATGATAAGTGGCTTTACCGGTTCATGAAGTGAGCGCTGGTTAAAGTCCGCTATAACGCCCACTATAGGGATTCCGTTTAAATTTTTTCCCATAGCCTCGCTCAGTTGCCGAAAGCCGAGAATATGGGCATACGTTTCGTTGATAAGATATTGATTAGACGTATCACTCTGCCTGATGTTTGCACCTGCGAGTAATTTTATATGGTAGAGTTTTATATAATTCGTATCCGCTATTTTCATTTGTACATCTGAGGTTACTTCTTTCTTCCCATCTGTATATTTTATGGTGTTGCTCCAGGTACTGTTTGATGATGGCGGGCTGTTACTTAAGCTAAGCATCGCAATGCCTGGAATATCTTTTAGCTTATTCATAAAAACATATTTATGGCTTTTTACTGTATCATAATAGTTCATACTAAGATGAATGATGGCATCTTTTGTAAAGCCCATATTTTTATTAAGAGAATAGGTTATTTGCTTGCTTACCAGGATGGTGGCCATAATAAAAACCTGGGCGATCACAAATTGTGAAATGGTTAATGACTTACGCATCCAGGCGTTGCGTGTTTTACCGGTATTGGTGTAGGCCTGGTTCTTTAGAACCAATACAGGTTTATAGCCTGAGAGCATCATTGCCGGGTAAAACCCTGACAACACCGTAACAATAATTATGAGTGCCCCTAAGAAAAACAGGATGCCTGGATGTGCCGGTAAACTGAAATGCAAACCCACAGGAATAAAACCTGAGAATGCTTTCAAAATCAGCGGTGTTAAAAATACAGACAGGATCGTAGCTATACACGTAACCATAAATGTTTCGCTGAGGAATTGGATGATCAATTGCTTTTTTGAACTGCCCAACGTTTTGCGAATGCCTATTTCTTTTGCCCTTTGAGACGCTTGCGCGGTGGTGAGATTTATAAAATTGATACAACCCAGCAATAATAAAAAAATGGCAACAGCAAGCAGGCTATATAAAGTTGGTTTATTGGCGAGTGGTAAATCATAAGCGCCATAGTCTGCATTAAAATGGAGATCACGCAAGGGTTGCAGCTTATAAGTTGCTTTGCTATTATCTTCAGGATTGGGTGTATGATATTTTTCATAGAGGTTATACAGCCCTGTCTCTATTTTTTTAGGATCCGTTTTTGGTGCAAGTTTTAGCAGTAATTGCGAAGCCGAATTGGTATTATCCCACTCCGTCCAGTCGCCGGGTTTCATACCGGTATTTTCCAAAGTAGCCCTTGATATAAATGTCGTAAAGGTGAAATCCGTATTTTCCTGTATGTCTTTTACAACACCGGTAACCATGGTACGAACCGTATCATCAAAATAAAGTTGCTTTCCTATTATGTCCTGTGGGGAAAGCGTGGGAAAATATAAACGCGCAGTGGTTTCCGTTAATACCGTTTGATAAGGCTGTAGCAAAGAAGTTTTCGCTGAACCGGCTATCCATTGATACCCTATGAGATCTAAAAAATCCCTGTTTACATAAATGATATTTTTCTGGTGCTTCAAAATTACCGGTTCTTTACCGGCAACAGGAACACTCACTTTTGTATCTCCTTCATAAGTGCGAAAAGGCACCACTGCCTCGAGCCCGGTCAAATCCTTTTTTACTGCAGGTCCCATTGGCGAAGTAACGCCTGAGTTGCGATATACTTCTCCGGAAAAAACAAAATTGGAAACCACACGATAAATGCGGTCATTGTCTTTTTCAAACTTATCGAACGTGAAATGATAATTAACAAGCAAATAAATAACTAGTGATGCACTGATGCCGATAGCGAGGCCCAGTATATTTATCGCCGTAAACACCTTATTTTTCCAAAGTGTCCTGAAAGCAATGGTGAAATAATTTTTAATCATGTAGCCTCCTTCTTATTCCTCCCGGGAGGAAAGATTTTAATTTTATAAAAATTGATATTCTTCCTATATACTAACCTTTGCGCCCCTATCGCAAATGTTGAGCAGCGTAATTCCGGCTTTGCTTGTGTCTCTTATTCGCTACGTAATGAATTCACCGGGTTAGTAATCGCTGCTTTTATGGCCTGGAAACTTATTGTAAGTATTGCTATTAAAACGGCTAATCCCCCGGCTAAAAGAAACACCCACCAACTCATGTCAATCTTGTAGGCATAATTGTTTAACCAACTATTCATTGTCCACCAACCAACAGGACAGGCGATCAAAACTGCAACCACAACCAGCTTTAAAATATCGGTCGACATAAGCCTTACAATACCTGCAACAGATGCACCCAACACTTTACGAATACCAATCTCTTTTGTACGCTGTTCCGCAGTAAAAATCATAAGGCCGAGCAAACCAAGACAGGAAATAAAAATTGCTAAAAATGCAAAAGCATTGGATAGTTTGCTCACAACCTGCTCGTTGTTGTACAACTTTTTATATTCGTCATTAGAAAAAGAATACGTAAATGGGAATTGCGGATTTACCTGCTTGCAAATTTTTTCAAGACTTGCTAATGCTTGTTTTGTTTTACCGGCCTGTGTACGAACTAAAATATTCCCATAAAAAGCGTCTTTACTGAAGCGGATAATCATTGGCTGAATCTGGTCATGCAGGGAGCGGTAATGAAAATCTTTAAGAACGCCTATTATAGTAGCCTTATGTCCATTCATTGTTACAAAACGGCCAATAGGGTTAGCATAGCCGATTCTTTTTGCCGCTGTTTCATTAATGACGTACGCATCACTGTCGGTCGCGAAGTCTTTTGAAAAATAACGTCCTTCCTTCATGGTAAGCTTCATGGTTTTTACAAAATCATACCCGGTAGCAGGCTGTTCAAAAGAAATTAGTGTCCGGGCATCCCTGCCTTCCCAGTCAACATTATTCGTCCATTGATCAAGGCGGGTAGGATTATCTGATATCCAACTTACGTTTTGTATGCCCGGCATTTTTAAAGCTTCATTTTTCCATGTAGCATATTTATTTATAAGCTCACCTTCTATGGGTACATAAATTAAATTTTCCCGATCGTAACCCAGGTTTTTTGCCTGTATGAAATTTACCTGTTCCGAAATAACGATGGTACCAATGATAAGGACCATAGAAAGTACGAATTGAAATACCACCAGGCCTTTACGAAACCACACAGCCCCACTGGTAAGCTTAGCCGCTCCTTTTAAAACTTTTACAGGATTGAAAGAGGATAAAAATAATGCGGGATAACTGCCCGAAACAATGCCGGTGACTAATGTTATTACCACAATATTTATCCAGAATGAAATATTATCAAAAGGAAATAATATTTGTTTTTGCGTAACATGGTTAAACAGGGGCAACAGCAAAATCATTATGCCGAGTGCAATCATAACGGCTAATGCGGTAAGCATTATGGATTCACCAATAAACTGCTTTATCAATACCGAACGAACCGCACCAACCGCTTTGCGCACACCAACTTCCCGTGCCCTCTTTACAGAACGTGCAGTGGTAAGATTCATAAAATTGATACAGGCAATTAATAAAATAAAAATGGCAACTATGCTAAAAAGATGTACGTATTCTATGCGGCCTCCCGATACTTCCCCATTTTCAAAATGGGAATGCAGGTACACTTCGTCAAACTTTTGAAGTCCGAGTTCAACATGATAGCCTTCACTGCTATCATGTCGATATAAATCCCAGAAATGAGCAAGCTTTTTTTCCACCAATGCGGGATTGGCATCGGCGCGCAGCATCACGTATGTTAACGGGCCGCTGTTTCCCCACTCTTTACTCCATTGATGGTCTTTGAGATAAGCATTCCAGCTTATAAGATAATTAAATTTGCGGTAAGCATTTTCCGGCAAATCTTCAAACACCGCAGTAATGGTAAAATCTTTCTTGTTATCAAACCGTATGGTTTTGCCCATTGCATTTTCAGCGCTTCCAAAAAAATTATCGGCGGTCTTTTTAGAAATGGCCATGCTGGTTGCAGACGCAAGAGCATTCCGCGGAGTACCGTATAAAAGCGGATAGCTAAACATATTGAAAAAACCTTCACTTGCAGCGGTACCATCAACTTTCAATATTTTATCACCTGCCTGCAAAGTGGTATTACTATTTTCGTCCTGCATCATAGTGGCATCTTGCACTTCGGGAATTACTTTTTTTAACTCCTCAGCCAAAGGACCCGGCGTATCGTAATTACCATCAATATGATCTTTGTAATATTCACGTTCGTATACTTTGTATAACCTTGAACCATTTTTATGAAATGAATCAACACTTAATTCATTTTGAACCCACAGTAAAATAAGAAGGCTGCATGCCAATCCCACTGAAAGTCCCGCTATATTAATAAAAGAATGAACCTTGTTTTTTACAAGATTCCGCCATGCTATTTTGAAATAGTTTTTTATCATCCTGCATCATTTTATTTTGACCGGCAAAATATTTATTTCAACTCTCCACTTTCAACCCGCTTCACGCTGTTCTTAAGCTCTTCACCGGGTTTGCCATTGCTGTTTTTATTGCCTGGAAGCTTACGGTTACGAATGCTATGAGAATTGCCGCCAGGCCAGCCATCAAAAACATCCGGCTATTAATTAAATACCAGGTCTATCTTTCCACCGCCTGCTTCTACGATTACCG
>JBDTOV010000211.1:0-9421 GCA_039933035.1 Ginsengibacter sp.
CCTGAAAGGGTGTTATGATTGTAATAAAAAGCATGAATATAATGAAGGCAACCCCAAAGGGGTGATTTTATATTTCAAAATGTCACCCTTTGAGGTTCTGCATAATTACAATTTGCTCATATCTTTTCATCAACGATTTCAACCATTCAGGTTTTCCCTGCACATAAAATATTATTTCGTCCAATTTTTACTTTATGTAAAGTGCCGGACGATAACGGGTTTACTATTTTTCATGAATTGATTGCTATTGTATAACCCTGAAAGGGTGTTATGATTGTAATAAAAAGCATGAATATAATGAAGGCAACCCCGAAGGGGTGACATTATATTTCAAAGTGTCACCCCTTCGGGGTTCTGCGTTATACTTTGCAATTTCTTTTCTATAATAGTTTCCACCCTTCGGGTTTTTCTGCGCGTAATTATTACTTAGCCCAACTACTACTAAATATAAGTGCAGGAAAATACCAGGCTCAATAATTTCGTGAACTGATTGCTTTTGTATAACCCTGTAAGGGTGTTAGGATTGTAGAAAAAAACAGCAATAGGATAAGGGTAACCCCAAAGGGGTGGCATTATGTTTCAAAATGTTTTCTACAATCAATTTCAAACCTTCCGGTTTTGTCCACAGATCAACATATTAAATAGACTTGCTTTCATTAGCGTTCAAGTAAAACTTATAATTCCCCAAATCAAAAAAACAAAGAAGGTGGTATCACCACCTCGCCAACTTCGGTTCATAAATGCTAATTTTAATGATTCTAAAATCCGAACTAATTGAATTCCGCGAGAATATATTTTGTTTTTATTTTATTGCTGGTTCTGCAGGATGGCTTGTCTCAGATTAATCCAACTCCTTTATCTAACCTCAGGCAAAAATTTATTACTACCAAAGTAAATCCTGCACGCTTCGACATCAGCAGTGTGATACCCAATACAGTTACCATCGCAGGTATATCAAACGATTCCTTTCACATTGATTATGTAAACGCGCTCATAACCTGGAAAGCTGCGGCTCTTCCAGATAGCGTATTGATCAGCTACCGCGTTTTTCCTTTCAAACTCAATGCCGTTACACGACATTTCAATTATGACAGCATACGATTTAATTTCGCAACAGAAAGGCCATTTGTTTATAAAAACAACCTGTCCCAGGCTAATAAGATTATTGATTTCGGTAATGTAAACTATAACGGCAGTTTTGGCCGCGGCATTTCATTTGGCAACAGCCAGGATGCAGTGGTGAACTCCAGTTTAAATCTCCAGATCAATGGGTACATTGGCGATAGCCTGGAACTAACTGCTGCGATTAGTGATAACAATGTTCCGATTCAGCCGGAAGGTAATACACAGAATCTTCACGATTTCGACCGGGTATTTATGCAGATAAAAAAGAAAGGATGGCAGGCGAACTTTGGTGATATTGACATCAGGCAAAGCCAGAATTATTTTCTTAAATTTTACCAGCAATTGCAGGGTGCATCATTTATTACAGACAATCGTATGGGTAAAAACAGTAGCAACTCCTTTCTGATAAGCGGCGCCATTGCAAAAGGAAAATTTACCCGCAACGTAATTACGCCGCTGGAAGGAAACCAGGGCCCGTATCGCTTGTCAGGAGCTAACGGGGAATTATTTTTTACGGTGCTTGCTGCTACTGAAAGGGTATTTATCGACGGACAGTTACTAACGAGAGGGGAAGACCAGGATTATATCATTGACTACAATACCGCGGAAATAACGTTTACGGCTAAACGCCTTATTACCAAAGACAGCAGGATACAGGTAGAGTTTGAATATTCCGACAGGAATTATCTCAACTCTCTTATTTATGCCAATGATGAATTAAATGTTAGTAAAAAACTAAAGGTCAGTATCGGGGCTTACTCCAATGTAGATGCAAAAAATTCTTCCATAAATCAAACGCTCGATGCCAATCAAAAACAATACTTGTCTCAAATTGGGAATAATATTGATAGCGCCCGCTATCCTGATGCCGTAGCCGACACTTTTTCTGTTGATAAAATTTTGTATAAAAAAGTTGATACCGTTTACAATGGGATACATGACTCTATTTATATATATTCTGTGAATAAAAGAGATGGTTTATATAACCTTTCTTTTACCCAGGTTGGATTGGGGAAAGGAAATTACCAATTGGCGAACGGGAATACAAATGGCCGTGTATTCACCTGGGTGCAGCCTTTAAACGGCGTTCCGCAAGGGAGTTGGGATCCGGTGATACTGCTCATCACACCCAAAAAGCAACAACTCATAACGGCGGCGGCCCAATATTTTATCAATGATAAATCTTATATTAAAGCGGAAGTGGCGCTGAGTAATTATGATGTAAACACCTTTTCATCTAAAGATAAACGAGACAATAATGGTGCGGCAGCAAAACTGGAATATACGGCGCAACAAAAAGTATTGCGTGGCTTCAAAGAAGGGTTGACGTTGCAAACAGCCGTGGGATATGAATTTGTCCAGGATAGGTTTAAGCCGATAGAAAGATTGAGAAATGTGGAATTTAACCGTGACTGGAGTCTGCCCTTTGATGCGCCGCCAGCTACAGAAAATCTAATAACTGGATCTTTACAATTGCATGATGCAAAAAAAAATTATGTGAAGTATGCATTGACAAGTTATGACCGAAGTGATAATTTTAGCGGTATCCGCAATTCAATCGAGCATGAGATGACAGTAAAGGGATGGAAGTTTGCCGACAAATTTTATATAACCAACATCAATAGCCGTGTGCAAAAAGGTTCTTTTACCAGGCCTTCGATCGAGGTATCAAAAATGTTTCCATCGTTGAAAAATATTACGGTTGGAGGAAGTTTCTCAGCGGAAAATGATAAGCAGTTGAATAAACAATATGATACGTTAGCTCCGGAAAGTTTTGCGTTTAATCTCTGGCAGGTATATGTAAAATCTTCAGAAAAAAAACTAAACAGGTGGGGCGTTACTTATTTCACAAGAACCGATAAAATTCCTTTTCAAAAGGATTTGATTACCGGCGATAAAAGCCAGAACATAAGCCTGATCACTGAATTTTTAAAAAATGAAAATCACCAGTTTAAATTGAATGTAACGTATCGCAAGCTGAATGTTGTTAACCGGGGAATAACGGCCCTGCAGAGTGATGAAAGCCTTTTAGGCAGGGCGGAATACGCCATTCACGAGTGGAAAGGATTCGTAACCGGAAATTTTTTGTATGAGCTTGGATCCGGCCAGGAGCAGAAAAGAGAATACACTTATATACAGGTTCCGTCGGGACAGGGATATTATACATGGATTGATTATAACAACGATGGCATTCCGCAACTTAATGAATTTGAGGTGGCCATTTACCAGGATCAAAAAAACTGGATCAGGGTATTTACACCTACCAATGAATATGTAAAAGCAAATTACCTGCAATTCAACTATAGCGTTGAGATCGCTCCCTCAGCAATCATAAAAAGCCAGGCAACAAATAAATTTCTGAAATTTATAAACAGGTTCAGCAGCAGCTCCGCTTTACAAATAAATAAAAAAGATATAGCCGGAAATGGTTCTTTTGAATTTAATCCTTTTAGAAAAAAATTAATAGATACCACCTTGATTACACTAACATCGTTTTTATCAAATACTATATATTTCAACCGTAAAAGTGTAAAGTGGGGAATTGATATTACCCATCGTCTCAATACCAGTAAAGCGCTTCTAAATTATGGATTTGAAAGCAACAAGCTGAGAGACCTCACGTTAAAAGGGAGGTGGAACCTGAATCGTTCTATCGCAACCACTTTTACGAATAAATATGTGCTCAATCAATTAAGCACACCTTCATTCGCGAACAGGAACTACCGCATAAACGAAGTTTCCGCGGAGCCTTCCGTAAGTTATATATATAAAAGTAATTTTCGGGTGAGCCTGATTTATACTTATAATGTAAGGCAAAATACAATTGATTTTATGGAGAAAGCGATCAACAATGAAATAGCCGCCGAAATAAGGTACAATGTATTGTCCACCGGAACATTGAGTGGAAGATTTTCTTTCAACAATATAGATTTTAATAGCGGCGCAGGTGGTAGCGCTGCCAGTACCGCAGGGTATATTTTGCTGGATGGACTTCTTCCGGGAAAAAATTATTTATGGAATATAGAACTCACCAAAAGATTGGCAGGCAATATAGAAGTAAACCTTCAATATGACGGGCGCAAACCCGGGAGCAGTCGTATTGTTCATACGGGGCGGGCATCAGTGAGAGCAATATTTTGAGCGGGCCATGCCTGCTAACCGGAAGTGCCCAGGTAGCTTATCAGTTCCCAAAACCCGCAATTAAATTTATAGTAAGGGCTATCATAATGGTATTGTAGCCAAAAGATAACAGGCCATGCCACATGGCCAATCTTCTCAAATATTTTGAAGTGATCTGTACATCTGAAACCTGGAAGGTCATTCCCAGCACAAAAGAAAAATAAGCAAAGTCCAGGTAATCAGGCTTTATGTCATCAGGAAATTCCAGCCCTCCCGCATGGGTTTTTGGATTTTCATCATCATCTCCATAAAAAATATGGGCATAGCGTAATGTAAAAATAGTGTGGATTAAAAACCAGGAAAGGATCATTCCAATGATTGCTATAATGATATGAGCCGTTTCTGCATCTTTGGATTGTTTGGTTACTAATAATAATAAAACACCCAGGAAACTGGCCAGGGTTGAAATTAAAATAACAAAGAAAATTAATGTTCTGCTGGAGTCCTGAACTTTTGCCTGTTCTCTTATTTGTTGTGAAGTGGTGATGGAAAAAGTAATCCATGTCATTATAATTAAGCTGAGGCTAAAAGTGTCCCAACCCAGCATTACGTGTGTAAGCATATCAAGATGCTCTATTTGTATAACGAAATAAACAACCAATGCCACGCACAGGCAAATAAGGATCTTTGCAAAAGAATGTAGTTTTTGAAATGATACCCGTAAAGAAGAGTTAGTTTTTGAGCCGGGCATATTACCGCGATATTTTTTGAAACGCAAGATAATCTTAATCTGTTACCAAAATAAAAGTTAAATCCTCCGAAATGATGATGTATACATACCAAAAAAAAATTATTTCCGATGCGAATGCATTTTAGTATCACTAAACTGGTAAAAAAGTCCTAGTTGAAAAACGTTGCTTTGGATTGTCCCGCCACTACGTGTATCATTGATATCACTTAAGCCAAAAACGTACCTGGCATCAAAACCCCATCCTGATGAAGTAAGATGACCAATACCTAAAGGAATGGAAAAAGCGGTTGATTTGAACCCCTTGTCATCAACAGTAACACCGCCTCCTTTTCTGTTGGCGCTTAATAAAAATCCAATTTGTGGCCCACCTTCAAGCCTGAATCCATTATCGAACAAGTATTGCAATAAAACCGGCACATTGAGGTAATTCAAATTGTAGGTTACACCTGTATGATTCACATTTTTAGCTCCTTCCATTGAATAAAAAAGCTCCGGTTGTATAGCCCATGATTTTGAAGAAGTATGAATGTGGGCAAGTACCCCAAGGTTAAGACCTACCTTACTCTCAGAGTTGACATTACCACCAAAATGTAGCTCTGAAACACTTACACCACCTTTAACCCCAAAATGTACATCCTGCGCTTTTACCGTAAATATTAAGAAAAGTGGTGCGAGAAAAATTACTATTTTTTTCATAATGGTGTTTTTAGAGGTTAGTGAGGCTTTAATTTTTTTATTGCCCAAAGCACCACTCGCAAAAGTCATACCCGTTTTGTAAAAAAAACTGAATGTCTATCTTTGTAAAAAATCACCTGTCTGCAGGTTACCGATGTATTCAGCGTGACTTATTTATAAATTTTAAACCGGTACAATTAAAAAAGCTATGGCTTTATTACATAACCGCGTTTCACAAAAAGAGTTAAAACAACGCTTATACCTTGAAGATGAGCCACGTACAACCTTATCTTTTTATCAATATGCTTTTATTGATAACCCAAAAGCATTTCGGGATGAATTGTATAAAAACCTGGAAACTTTTAAAGTGTATGGTAGAATTTATGTGGCGCATGAAGGAATAAATGCTCAAATGAGTGTTCCCGGGGCAAGTACAGAGAAAGTTAAAGAATACCTGTATTCAATATCATTTTTAAATGGGGTGCGATTGAATCCCGCCGTGGATGATGGCAAAAGCTTTTGGGTATTAAAAATTAAGGTAAGATCTAAAATAGTCGCTGACGGAATAAAAGATGCCAATTTTGATATGAATAAAAAAGGGAAGTATGTAGACGCGGCATCCTTTAACACGCTTACTTCAGATCCTGAAACTATCGTGGTGGATATGAGGAATCATTATGAATATGAAGTGGGCCATTTTGAAAATGCGATTGAAATACCTTCCGATACTTTTCGTGAGCAATTACCTATGGCCGTTAATATGCTGGAAGAAAAGAAAGATAAGAATATTATCATGTATTGTACCGGTGGCATTCGCTGCGAAAAAGCCAGTGCCTGGATGCTGCATAATGGATTTAAAAATGTTTTCCACCTGGAAGGTGGCATCATTCAATATGCCAATAAGGTAAAAGAAGAAAAAATTACTAATAAATTTAAAGGTAAAAACTTTGTATTTGACGGCAGGCTTGGAGAAATGGTAGGGGATGAGGTGATAAGCCGCTGCCATCAATGTGGCAAACCCAGCGATACGCACACCAATTGTGCCAATGAAGGATGTCATTTACTTTTTATACAATGCAGGTCATGTGCTAAAAAAATGGACGGATGCTGCTCTGCAGAATGTAAAACCATTTATAATTTGCCCATTGAAAAACAAAAGGAACTGCGGAAAGGAATAAAAAATGGAATAATGGTTTTTAATAAATCACGAAAACGCATGAATGGTTTGATGAATGAAAAATCATGAACAGGCAGAGGCTTTATCCGAATTAAAAATCCGGAATTTATTATTACTTTTTAAAAAAGATGCTTTAAATATTTTGGCTAAAGCCGGGACAGCATTTATTATTATCCTCCAGCTAAAGCTTGAGGCAATTCACTAGAGCTGGAGGCAATTCATAAAAAAGAAGGGAATAAAAACTATTATAGGATAATGAAGAAAATAGAAATTATTTTTATTTGAAGAAACCCGTTTCAATTGCCACAGGGTTTAGCCTGTGGAAAAATGGAATATGGGTTATTGGCTTTAGCCAAATTTATTTTAAAGGATAATTTATAAGATGAAGAAATTAAATGTATACATAAAGCCGGAAGTAATTCGCTGGCGCCGGGGGCAATTCATGATAAAGACGATTATGAAAAACTATTACCGGATAATGAAAATAAAAAAATTTTATATTTAAAAATATCGGTTCAATTGCCATGGGCTTTAGACTGCGGAAGAATAAAATAAACGTTATTGGCTTTAGCCAAAGTTATAAATACGATTGGGTTTTAGATATTCTACAATAATATATTTTGTAAAAATTTCGCGTTCTCAATCGCAGCACTTCCCCACGTGTTATTAAAATAGATCCATGCATCTGTCACGTTCTGTTTTTGTATGTCTCTAAATAATTCTTCCAGGAAATTTTCAGTATAGGAAGACTTATATAAAACAGGAACGCCGTGCAACCTGTAATATAAGTCTGCATTTATTTTTATAACATCATCAGGAAGGTTGGGATAACTAATTCCGCTGAAAATAATGTTGCTTTTTTTTAATTGTTGGCAGGCCACTTTATTCCACCAACTTTTATGTCGAAATTCAAAGACATTCTTAAATGCTGGGTTTGCATTAATTATAATTTTTTCTAAGAATTCTTTTGAGTACGCTAATTGAGGGGGTAACTGAAAAAGCACGCAGCCTAGTTTTTCCTGCAGCCCGTTTTGCATACTATTATAAAAATCACCCAGTAGTTTTTCACAATCAGTCATTTTCTTGTAATGGGTAATCAACCTGGGCACTTTTACAGAGAACTTAAAATTTTCCGGGCTGCTATTATACCATTTCTGTAAGGATTTTTCTGTTGGAAATCTATAGAAAGTAACGTTTAATTCAAGCGTATTAAAGTGTTCGCAATAAAATTGAAACCATTTTGATTGAGCCAAACCTTCCGGGTAGAATACCTTTTTCCATTCCTTATAATGAAACCCGGCACATCCAATGTATGTTTTGAGCATAAAAATTATACCGTGATTTTAACTATTTTCTTCAAATATCTTTTATTTCCTGCCTGGTTACTTCATTATGGGTTCCGCACGGTGCCACGTCCCATCAAATAAAGTATTAGCTTAGTTAATACGTGCGCCTGATTTTCGCCTGAAAAAGCATGCTATTGTCGCCAAGGAAATATTTACTAATTTTTGTCATTCCTAAACCCTTTGTTAATGAACATTTAGGGGGTATCGTATATTACCTTATGTTATTATATTCAAAAATATAGCAACATCCTTACCTTTACAATTTAAAACTTAAAATAATTTATTATGGCAACATGGCTAATTGATCCGGCACATTCGGAGGTACATTTTAAAATACGACATCTTGTTATTTCAACAATTACCGGTTCGTTCAAAAAATTTGAAGGTTCGGTTGAATCTGAAAAAGATGACTTTTCTGATGCTAAAATTCAATTTTCCGCGGAGGTGGCGAGTGTTGAAACAAATAATGACCAACGCGATGGCCATCTGAAATCTGGTGATTTCTTTGATGCGGAAAAGTATCCAAAAATCTCTTTTGTATCTACAGGAGTTGAAAAAAAATCAGGAGATGAGTATATTTTAAAGGGAAATCTTACCATGCGGGATGTTACCAATCCTGTAGAACTCAAGGTGGAATATGGTGGAACCACGCAGGATTCGTACGGGCAAACGAAAGCCGGCTTTGAGATAACAGGTAAGGTTAATCGCCAGGAATACGGTTTAACATGGTCTGGTGTTACCGAAGCAGGCGGGATAATAGTCAGCGATGATGTAAAGCTGGTTATGAGTATCCAGATTGTGAAACAACAGGCTTAGTGTTAAATTTGTTTGACAAAACAGTAACCACTTTTACAAGTGGTTTTTTTTTGCTATAAAAAAATATCGCCGGATTTACATTGTTTGCAGGCTGTCATTGATTTTTTCAATAGTTTCTTCATCACTCAAGTCTTCAGGTTTAAATTTTTCACCAATCAGTTTTTCGTATAGTTCAATATAACGGTCCCGGATAGTGGCTATCCATTCATCACTCATTTCCGGAACCTGCTGACCTTCCTTGCCCATAAAATTATTGTCAATAAGCCATTCCCTTACAAACTCTTTGCTTAGCTGCTTTTGTTTTTCGCTTTTTGATTGTCGTTCTTCAAAACCATCGGCATAAAAATACCGCGAGCTGTCCGGCGTATGGATTTCATCAATGAGTATAATCGTGTTATCGAGTTTTCCAAA
>JBDTOV010000212.1:0-9367 GCA_039933035.1 Ginsengibacter sp.
GCAAGAATTACCTGTGACAGACCTTTGGCAAAATTAGCATTCTGGTGTGCCTCAACTACTATTTGCCCTGAGCCGTTTATTCATATTAAAGTAAATCCCGGCGAAACTTTTACCTGGAAAATTACCTATAATTATTACTCATTACAACCGTAAGAATTTAAAATAAGTGCAGAAAAAAATATTGTTTTTTATTCCTTTTCTCCTATTGATACCGGGTTGTAAACACAAGGGAACTTCTATGGAAACGGGAAAAGATTATCCCGTTTATGGTGGAAATAAAGCAGGGAACCGGTATTCACCCTTAGACCAAATCAATGCCGGTAACGTAAACAATTTACAGGTAGCCTGGATGTATGACGCCGGCGAAATTCCTGACTCAACTGAATCAAAACCACAACGGCCGAAACAGATTCAATGCCAGCCAATAGTAGTAAATGGTGTATTATATGGAACTACGGCAGATCTTAAATTATTTGCTCTTGACGCAGGAACAGGAAAACAATTGTGGAAATTCGAGCCTTCGAAAGATGGGAAAAGATATATGATGATAAACGTAAACCGGGGCGTATCATACTGGGAAAGTGGCCATGACAAACGAATTCTTTACAGTGCAGGTTCCTTCCTTTTTTGTGTGAATGCTAATGATGGGAAACTTATCCCGGAATTTGGAGACAACGGTAATGTTGATCTGCATGAAGGTCTTGCACCTGATTCCGATCATGACGTAAGCCAGCTTTCCATATCTGCTAACACACCGGGTATGGTGTATAAAAATCTTTTAATCATTGGCTCTGCCGTGTCGGAATCAGGCGATGCAGCGCCGGGCAATATAAGAGCTTTCGATATTATAACCGGTAAATTAAAATGGGTTTTCCACACGGTCCCCAGGCCGGGAGAATTTGGCTATGATACCTGGCCAAAAGACGCATGGAAAAATGTCGGCGCAGCTAATAATTGGAGCGGATTTACGCTCGATGAAAAAAGAGGCGTTGTATATTTTGGAACCGGTTCGCCCGCATCGGATTTTTATGGAGGAAATCGTGAAGGGGAAAATCTTTTTTCAGATTGCATCATGGCGCTTGATGCGGCATCAGGTAACATGAAATGGTATTATCAAACCATTCATCATGATCTTTGGGACCGGGACATGCCTTGTGCCCCAAACCTTACAACGATAACACTTAATGGCAAAACGGAGGATGTAGTTGTTCAGTCGACTAAAGATGGAAATGTATATGTACTGGATCGTGATAAGGGCACGTCGATTTTTCCCGTTGATGAACGCCCTGTGCCAACTGATGGACTTCCGGGCGAACATCCATGGCCTAGGCAAAAATATCCTGTAAAACCGTTGCCTTTGTCACACCAGGTATTTACGGAGGCAGACATCACCGATATTTCACCTGTTTCTCATGCTTATGTTTTAGAAGAATTTAAAAAGTATACAACAGACAATAAATTTACGCCGCAAAGTACCAAAGGCACATTACTCTTTGGTTATAGCGGCGGTGCAGAATGGGGCGGCAATGCAATAAGCCCTGATGGTGTATTATTTCAAAATTCAAATGATGATCCATGGATAACTCAATTAATAGATACAGCGACAAGAAATAAAGAATTCACTTCCCTTTCAACCGGCAATATTTTGTACTTAATGAATTGCGCTGGTTGCCATGGACAAGACCGAAAGGGAAGTGGCACAGAATTTCCCAGCCTCGTTAATATAGGAACGAAACGTACTATAAACGAAATTCAATCCAGTATGAAAACAGGCCGTGGAAGAATGCCATCATTTCAACGGCTTTCGGATGACGAGCGTACTGCAATAGCACATTACCTTTTAAACATGCCCCCGAATATTAAATCACCTGCATTAAGCGGGCATAGTGCAATGAGTCCTTCGCCCGAAGAAAAAATTAAACAGTTTGGATTTAAGCCGGCATACGTAAACAAGGTTTGGAAAAAGTTAACTGATCAAAATGGCTACCCGGGAATCAAGCCTCCCTGGGGAACGCTTAACGCGATTGATCTTAACACGGGAGATTATTTATGGAGGGTTCCTTTGGGAGAATATCCCGAATTAACTAAAAAGGGAATTCGCATTACAGGAACTGAAAACTATGGTGGTCCTTTAGTAACCGCAGGTGGCCTGGTATTTATTGCCGCAACCGGGGATGAGAAAATCAGGGCCTTTGATAGAAAAACAGGAAAGACGGTTTGGGAATACCAACTTCCCGCAGGAGGTTTTGCAACTCCCATAACTTATGAAGTGGATGGGAAGCAATACATTGTAATAGCAGCCGGTGGGGCAAGGGGCGGAAAGGCAGGAGGAAACTATGTGGCCTTTTCACTATATCGCTGATAAAACTATACTTTCGCAGGAAGCGTCGTAAAGATTTAGCGGAGCGATCTGTTATGCTATTTACAAGTATGCTATATCGTTAGTCACAATCCGCAAATTAAAAAATCAAACTGTCCTCTATAAAAACAAACCAATGATTGTAGATAATTTATTAAACGCTGAAAAGTATTTTTGCATGCATCCATTATTTGCAAAAGCATTTGACTACATCAAATCCCGGGACCTGGGAACAATTGAACCAGGTAAATATGAAATTGATGGCGACCAGTTGAGATCCATCGTTTCTAATAAAAAAGGGATGACGGCCATGGAGTCGGCCGCAAAATTTGAATGTCATGATAAACACATTGACATACAACTTTGCATCAAAGGAACAGAACAAATGGGCTGGAAACCCCGGCAGGATTGCATTCAACAAAAAGGAGACTATAACCCCGAAAAAGATGTCACTTTTTATAATGATGCACCGGACATGTATTTTCAATTAACCAATAATCAATTCGCTATTTTTTTCCCTGAAGATGTTCATGCACCGATGATCGGTGATGATGAGATCATGAAAATGGTGATAAAAGTAAAAATATAGAGAATATCCCTTTTAAACATAGAAGGCTATACCCATGATTTGATGTATCCTGCCTGTAGTGATATTGTTTGGAAAAATATTTTATTATCAAAAATTAAAAAAAGTTTGAAAGTATTATAAGCCGGTACCCCATTCCCGTAAGAACAGCGATGCCAAAGCTCATTAATGTTCCTATTAAAATATATTCCGTTAGTTTCCTGTCTTTTGCCTCATGCAAATTTCCAAAGCGGAAAACAGATTTCGCCGCCAGCAAAAAACCAACAGCCTGCCATTCATTAGAGATCATAAAAATGAACACAAGCAATCTTTCCAGGATGCCAATGTATTTGCCCGCGCTTTGCAAGGATGCCGTTTCAAGGTCGCCGGTGTGCGGCGCCCATTTTGAAATGAATATTTTTACCGCGATGGATACAGGTTGCGTTAAGAAAATAATTAAAGTGATGAGCAAAATAATTTTTTCATTTTCCCAAAATAAAAATGAAATATAATGACCTTCATACCACATCCATATAAGCCAGAGAGCGATAAAATGGATTAACTGATCAACAAAAAATAATACGCGCTGGTTATCCTTGTTTTGTAATAAAAGCTTTGCTGAATCTATTACTAAATGTACAAAAGCGATAAGAAGTGTCCACAACAGGAAATACCAGTTCCACATAATCAGCATTAAAAGTACCGCGTGTAATAAAGTATGAGCATACAATTGCCAGGCAAGTAATTTTTTCTTCTCCTTTGCTTTCACCCACGATTCCGGCTGAAAGAGGAAGTCCCCGGCCAGGTGCGCCATAAATAATTTAAGCAGGATGATCATTTCAATGCTTTTAATTTCACTTTATACATTTCATTTATTTCCATTATTTCATAGAAATATGCCCGCTTAAGCCGGTTGCTGATCGCGCTTTGTTTTATACCCACTATCCTTCCTAATTCTTCCTGTGGCTTATCCGGATTTTCCATCGCCGTTTTTACGATCTCAGCCGCGTTTATGGTCCAGTTGTCCATCGCTATAAGACCCAACTTCAGGTACAAATTCATTTCGGTATCAAATTCATCAGAATCGCTTTTCATAGCCAGGTTTTGTTTTTCTTTTCTCAGCAATTCAAATTTTCCGCCTGAATGTACAAAAGCACTGCCGTTCGATTCCGTAACTTTTGCGGCATTATATGTCCTGTCTCCGATACCTATTGCCATTCGTACATTTATATGCCGGACAGATTTTAAAGCAGCTTTTATTTTTATGGCCACTGTTAACGCATCCACCGGGTTGTTTATAATTGCCTGGAAACTATCGCCGCGGTATATCTCCCAGAATTTAGGGCTAATTCCAATTGTATCCAATTCCGATTTTAATGGCTTAAGCCACGCTTTTGGATTATTCTTTTTTGAGTTGATTATATCGCCGGTAATAACACAAATCATTTGAAGTATTTATTGCCTGTAACAAAAAGTGCGCATTTCAGCTTCATACTGCTTGAAAAATTACGCAACAAAGCAGCATACACCACATTTTTAATTAGTTGAAAATCAACCGCTCTTGAGTGGTGTATATATAATTGTCGCTTTATGGTTAAGGTTGCCAACCTTGGAGATAGGTGTTTTTAACCTACCAACAAACTTATTGAAGGTTGGCAACCCTGCTACAATTTGGAATGCACCTGTAACAAATATATTACGTTATAAGGTCATAATCAAAAGTATTACGTTTTTTGTAAATAATCTAAAATATTTCATTTTACCGTAATAATTGTATGTATTGCACTTTTACGCGATAACCATGCGAAACAAAATTACCAGGCAAAATAATTCTTCGCATTGTAATAACATATATCCTGGATGATCTTTCCCGTCCATTCAATGTCATTTGGCAACTCCCCGTTCTCAATTTCATCACCAAACAAATTGCACAGAATTCTGCGAAAATATTCATGGCGGGGGTAAGAAAGAAAACTTCTTGAATCCGTGAGCATACCTACCAGCCTGCTCAATAAACCCATATTGGATAAGGCATTGAGCTGGTTAGTCATACCATCTTTCTGATCTAAAAACCACCATGCTGAACCAAATTGAATTTTACCCGGAATGGTTCCATCATTAAAATTTCCAGTCATAGTTGCGAGCAATTCATTATCTACAGGATTTACATTATATAAAATCGTTTTTGCCAGTTGGTTGGTTACATCAAGTTTTCCCAAAAATTTTGACATTGATTTTCCCTGTTCAAAATCGCCGATAGAATCCCATCCTGTGTCAGGGCCGGATAATTCCCGCATTCTTACATTATTATTTCTGAGCGCTCCCAAATGATATTGCTGCACCCATCCTTTCTCATGATCCCATATGGCCAAAATGTACAACATAGCAGATTTGAACTGTAGCTTTTCTTCCGGCAAAAGTCCCCGGCCATTGCGAATTTTATCGAAGATGGCATTGATTTCTTCATCGGTAAAATCTTCGGCATACATATATTCCAATCCATGATCTGAAACAGAACAACCCATTGTTGCAAAAAAATCATGGCGTTGCTTTAACGCCTCCAAATAAGATTGATAAGATGTAATCCTGATGCCGCTTACTGCTGCCAGTTTTTCTATATATAAATTAAACTCACCTGCATCCTCTACGTTCATTGCTTTATCAGCACGAAAAGCCGGTAAAATTTTTATTTCAAATCCATCCTCTTTTATCTTTCTATGATGATCCAATGTGTCGGTAGGGTCATCAGTTGTGCAAACTACCTGAACTTTCATCCTGCGGAGCAGGTTTCTGATGGAGTATCCCGGGGTTTGCAGTTTTTCAGTGCAGGCATCATAAATTTTTTTTGCGCTCACAGGGTTTAATAATTCATGTACATCAAAATACCGTTGCAATTCCAGGTGCGTCCAGTGGTAAAGCGGATTGCGCAGGGTATAAGGAAGGGTTTCCGCCCACTTTTCAAACTTTTCATAATCACTTTTGTCCCCGGTACAATAGCTTTCATCTATACCGTTGGCACGCATGGCACGCCATTTATAATGGTCGCCATACAACCAAATTTGTGTAAGATTTTCAAAATTAATATCATCCGCAATTTGCGACACCGGCAGGTGGCAATGATAATCTATGATGGGCATTCGCTCTGCAAAACCATGATATAATTTTTTTGCGGTTTCGGTTTGAAGTAAGAAGTTTTCGTCTAAAAAGCTTTTCATAACATTTTATTCCTAACGGGACAATTTATTTTAATAATATATTTTCGGGTTCAGTTACAACAAATTCTTTCTTCATTAAAGACTCACCCCTCTTTTCCATGGAATAAAATCATTTTGTAAATGCCTGACGGCACTCACTTCGTTTTGTCCGCTGGCTACTTTAATAACGTATTCCAGGATTCGCTCGCCGGCTTGTTCAATCGTTTCTGAACCCTCGATAATAGTGCCGGTATTTATATCAATAATATCGTGCATTTTATTAAACAGCACCGTGTTGCTGGATATTTTTACCACAGGTGCTATAGGATTTCCGGTAGGCGTACCCAGGCCCGTTGTAAACAATACGATGTTGGCGCCAGAACCCACCTCCGCCGTAGTACTTTCCACATCATTGCCGGGGGTACAAAGTAAGCTCAACCCGGGCCTGGTAACCATTTCCGGATAATCCAATACATCCGCGACCGGCGAAGTACCTCCTTTTTTTGCAGCCCCCGCGGACTTGATAGCATCAGTAATTAAGCCATCTTTAATATTCCCGGGAGAAGGATTCATATCAAAACCAGAACCTGCAGCTTTGGCTCTTTCGTTATAAGTCCTCATTAAATCTCCAAAACGTGTAGCCGTGTCCGTTGTTATGCACCTGTCACTGATATTTTGTTCTACGCCGCACAACTCAGGAAACTCAGCGAGAATAACGGAGCCACCAAGCGCTACCAGTAAATCAGAAGTATACCCGATAGCAGGATTGGCAGAAATACCACTGAAACCATCCGAACCCCCACATTCTAAACCGATACATAATTTACTCAATGGTGCGGGTTTTCTTTCGAGTGAATTGGCATGTATCAACCCTGCAAATGTTTGTTTTATCGCCTGGGATATCAGGTCCGTTTCCTTTCCTATCTTTTGCTGCTCCAGTATATACATTGGCTTTGAAAAATCAGGATCTCTTTTTCGTATTTCTTCCTGTAAAATTTCTACCTGTGCATTTTGACAACCCAGGCTTAATATGGTTGCACCCGCAACATTGGCGTTCGTGATGTATCCCGCCAGTAAGCCACACAATGCCTGTGCATCTTGCCTGGTGCCACCACAACCGCCTTCATGCGATAAAAACTTTATGCCGTCAACATTGGGAAAAAGCCTTTGCTTTTTCGCTTCTTCGGTATGAACAGAGACATCAGCATTTAAAATCTCTTCTACATTTTTACCGCTTTTATAAATATCAATAAGCCTGGAAACTTCAACTTTCTTATTCTGATTTCTTCCATAGCCTAATTCATTTACCAGGGCTTCACGTAACACTTCCAGGTTGCGGTTTTCGCAAAAAACCAATGGAATTACCAGCCAGTAGTTGGCTGTGCCAACTTTACCATCTGCGCGATGGAACCCCATAAATGTTTCATTGATAAATTTAGAAATATCCGGTTTTTGCCAGTGCAGCTTTCTTTCACCAATCCCGAAGCCGTTGGCCGCATGTTTTACATTGGAAGTGGTAATAATTGCCCCCCGCGGAATAAAAGCCTGGGCCTTGCCAACCAAAACACCGTACATAAACAATTCATCACCCGGCTGCATATCTTTCGTCACAAATTTATGCTTGGCAGGAATGCTTCCTATTATCGTGTATACCTCACCGTTATAATCTACTTCATCGCCTTCTTTCAAATTTAGAAGGGCGACCAGGACATTATCATCGGGATGTACTTTTGTTACTTTATGATTGATCACACAAATATTTTTTTGGGATGAACACTGTTAATAGTGGCTTTCATTCCTTCTTTAATAATACTGTTTAGTTTTTCGGAAACTGACTGCTGAAAGCCTTCGAGCACGGTAAGATCTTCTCCCCAAAATATTGTATTTTTCAAAACCGCCTCTACTAATTCAACAACAGGCAAATCCTGCCACAATTTATAAAATTTTGGAGCCATTTCATCTTCAATTAAATAATTATTATCATTAAACTCACCATAAAATTCCTTACCACTTTGTTTTACAGCCTTCATAAAAAAGAGATACGAAGCAAATCCCAAAGCAATTAATTCAGGAACCGCATTATTATTTTTATAATAATTTACCAGCAAAGGAATACACCTCATTTTTATTTTTGAAGTATAATTCAGTGTAATATTTTTCCAGTGATGATTGAGGTGTGGATTGCGAAACCTGTCCAACACCTTTGCTATAAAGAGCCGTACTTCCTCCGGACCGGTATCATAAGGTATGGAAGGCCCTATTTCCTGCTGCATTAAATCACTCATGTACCCTTCCATCATTTCATCATCCATTGCCTGCTTTACCGTGTCAAAGCCGGCAAGAAAAGCAATACCGCACGTCATCGTATGTGTGCCGTTTAAAACACGCATTTTAAGTTCGCGGTACAAATCAATATCGGGTTTAATTATCATTCCGTCATCCGCTACTGCAAATGACAATATTTTTTTAACGTGATCATCCCCTTCAATTGCCCATAACCTGTACACTTCACAGATGGTCATTAATTCGTCTTTATATCCCAACTCATTTTCAATAGTGCTTTTTATTTCCTCATCCGGCATACCGGTAACGATACGATCTACCAGCGAATTACAAAAATAATTACAACCTTCCAGCCATTCTATAAAATCATCTTCCAGGCCATTTAAATGCGCAAGCTCAAGAACGATAGATTCTAATTTCCTTCCATTATCAGGAATTAATTCCGTGGGAACAATCACAAATCCACTTTTCCTGCTTCCCCCAAAAGCATTGAATCTTTCCAATAAAAAAGCCAGTAATTTCCCGGGATATGAAGCAGGCGGATGATGGCGGATGTCATCGTTTACCAGTTTTATCCCGACCTCAGTAGTATTGGAAATGATGACTTGCAAACCCTGGTTGTGTGCACATTCCAGGATTTGCCGCCATTCGTGTTGTGCATGTAAGACCCGGCTTATAGATGAATTGATGATATTTTCTTCCACCTTTTGGCCATCCTCAACTCCCCGCACGCATAAAGTATATAAGCCATCCTGTTTGTCAAACGCAGTAGAATCGCCGCGTGACGTTGTTTTTACAATAACCACCCTTCCATTAAAAATACCCATCCTGTTTGCCTTATCAATAAAATAATCAGGCAGGGCCCGAAGTAATATCCCCGTGCCAAATTGCAAAACTTTTTCAGGTAATTCCAACAAACTTTCATCCGGAACGATTACTTTTTCGGAACGTATATTTTTTAAGGTA
>JBDTOV010000213.1:0-9268 GCA_039933035.1 Ginsengibacter sp.
TCGAACGGATTACGCTTTACAATCAAATGGGCAATTATGAAAAAGCTACCGCGTTAATTGAAGCAAGAAAATTTCATCCCTGGGAAGGCGCGGAAGGTAAAGTGGTTTATCAATTTTTGCTCTGCCATATTGAGATGGCTAAAGTTGCAATAGCCGATGGACGTAATGAACAGGCCCTGGCGCTACTGGCTAACGTAGAAGTATACCCGGTAAATCTGGGAGAAGGGAAATTGTATGGCACTCAGGAAAATGATATTCATTATCTACAGGGTTGCGCTTATGAAGCCATGGGATTAAAAGAAAAAGCAAATAAAAAATTTATGCAGGCCACTAATGGAATTAGTGAACCCGTGCAGGCTATTTTTTATAACGACCCGCAACCCGATAAAATATTTTACCAGGGACTGGCGTGGATAAAACTCGGTGATGAAAAGAAAGCAAAAGAAATATTTGAAAAACTAATCAGCTTTGCGGCACAGCATTTCAATGACAAAATTGAGATAGATTATTTTGCTGTGTCACTACCTGATTTATTGGTGTTTGATCAGGATATCACTCTTAAAAATAAAGTGCATTGCGATTATTTAACGGGTCTTGGATTGCTTGGTTTACAAAAATCGGAAGATGCAAAAGATCACTTCAATATAGTCTTGAAAGAAAACATTAATCACCAGGGTGCAGAAGTACATGTAAAGATGATTGAGTTTTTATCAAGAGTAGATAAAATTAGTTAGTTACGGAGAGACGTTCAACCAGGACGGTTTTTGAAACCTTCCCGGTTGATGGCATCGGATTTTTTAAAAAAATTGTAGTAATGATTGCTTTAAAAAAGATATTCATCTTTGTTTTAATAATTCTATCAATTGGCGCCAATGCACAGACAGCCTACGTTTCTTTAGCGGGTGAATGGGGTTTTAAAATAGATTGGACTAATGAAGGTGAAAAGGCAACATGGTATAATAATCCATCGTCTTTTTTTTCTCAAAAAATAAAACTGCCTGGCACGATGGACGATGCCGGGTACGGGACGCCGGTACATATACAATCGGAAACAGGCGGCGATGAGATTAACAGGGAAGTTCTGTTACATCTATGGCGCAAAGTTTCCTACACGGGTGTAGCCTGGTATCAAAAAGAAGTTGGCATACCTGCAGGATGGAATAATAAACACATCGAACTTTTTTTAGAAAGAGTAATATGGGAATCCAAAGTGTGGGTAGATGGAAAAGAAATAGATGCAACCGGGGAAAGTTTGATCGCCCCTCAAGTCTTTGACCTTTCTGCTTTTTTAACGCCTGGCAAGCATACCATTACGTTACGTATTGATAATAGCAAGAAATATGACGTCAGCCTGGGCGATCGCGATTTTGCACATATCTATACTAACGAAACGCAAATAATTTGGAATGGAGTAATTGGTAAAATCGGGCTTCAGGCAAAGAGCAAAAGGTATTTTGACAAGGTACAGGTTTATGATGCAAATGCAAATGCCAAATATATCAATGTAAAAGCCTCATTAAACAATCAAACAGAAAGAAGTTCTAAAAGTAAAATTGAATTGTGGATAAATAAGGGGGGAATAAATTATGGGTCGCTTAATACTACCGTATCGCTTGAACCGGGTGAAAATGAATTCAATTTTAAAGTGAATATCACGAGGCCAATACAAAACTGGGACGAGTTTAACCCGGCCTTATATAATTTAAAATCAAAAATAATTTCCGGGAAAGATTATGATATAGACGATTGTACTTTTGGGTTTAGAACTATTGGTAACAAAGATGCCCACCTGGGCATCAATGACAGGCTTTTGTTTTTGAGAGGCACATTAGAGAGTGATATTTTCCCCATAATAGCTCATGCACCGATGGAAAAAGAAGGTTGGCTGAAAGTTTTAAATATTGCAAAATCTTATGGACTGAACCATCTCCGTTTTCATAGCTGGTGCCCACCTGAAGCGGCTTTTGAGGCTGCGGACGAAATGGGATTCTATGTGCAGGTTGAATTGCCGGTATGGACTTTAAAAATAGGAGAGGATAAAGCAGCGGATGATTTCTTGAAAAGAGAAGCGCAACGCATCATAAACAATTATGGCAATCACCCATCCTTTTGTTTTTGGAGCATGGGCAACGAAATGCAGGGCGATATGCAATGGCTTTCGGATGAAGTAAACGTTTTAAAAGCGCAGGACAAAAGACGGCTATATACCACCACCACTTTTACTTTTGAAAAAGGTTATGGAAAATGGCCGGTGGCAGCCGATGATTATTTTGTAACACAATACACTAAGAAAGGCTGGGTTCGCGGGCAAGGAATATTTGACACGGATCCTCCATCGTTTGATAAAGATTATTCAGCAGCGGCAGATAGTTTGCCCGTGCCATTAGTAACGCATGAAGTTGGCCAATATGCCGTATATCCCAACATGGCGGAAATTCCAAAATATACAGGCGTACTAACGCCTAACAATTTTATCGCCATAAATAATGATTTGGCAAGAAAAAAATTATTGCCCCTTGCAAAAGAATATACTCAGGCAAGTGGAAAATTGGCTGTGTTACTTTATAAAGAAGAAATAGAACGGGCTTTAAAAACAAAAGGAGTTAGCGGTTTTCAGTTATTAGACCTTCATGATTACCCCGGCCAGGGTACAGCATTGGTAGGTATCTTAGACGCCTTCTGGGAAAGTAAAGGATTGATAACGCCGCAGGATTTCAGAAAATTTTGTTCACCGGTTGTTCCGCTGATAAGATACCCGAAAGCAGTTTATACTAATGATGAAAATTTCTTAGCATCTGTGGAAGTAGCCAATTTCGGAGCTTTCACCATCAATCGTCCAATTGTAGATTGGCAAATTTTTAGTGCGGGAAATACTGTTATTGCATCGGGAAAATTTAATCCTGAAAAAATTGAAGTTGGTAACGGCATATCAATGGGAGAAATTAATTTTCCATTAAGCAAAATAAAAACAGCGCAAAAATTAACCGTCAATATACGCATCAAAAATACCAGCTATACCAATGATTGGAGTATATGGGTGTATCCTAAAATAATTCATCAGCCGGAAAACGATATTGTTTTTACAACAGATTATTCCGAAGCCATCAACGCCTTGAATAAGGGGAAAAAAGTACTGTTCAATCCGGGTAAAGAAAAAATAAACGGAGTGGAAGGAAAGTTTGTACAGGTATTCTGGAGCCCGGTTCATTTCCCTGATCAGCCGGGCACCATGGGGCTTTTAATAAATAAAGATCATCCCGCGTTCGGAGATTTCCCTACGGATACTTATACTACTTGGCAATGGTGGGACTTGTGTAAAAATTCTACAACACTGGCACTCGACAGCGCAGGAATCGATCCCTCCACCATCATTTTAAGAGACATTGATAATTTTTTCAAGAACAGGAATATGGCAAGCATTATAGTAGCAAAAGCCGGCCAGGGAAAGTTATTGTTTTGCACCATGGACATTCACAGTAATCTGGAAAGCAGGCCGGTGGCACGACAACTAAAATTCAGCCTGCTCAATTATATGAACAGTAAAAATTTTAATCCTGCTATAGAATTGGATACTGAAAAATTGCAGCAGCTTATTAAATAACATTTTCTAAAACAGGTGATTTATATATCTTTTTCTCATAACAAGCAGTAGTTTACCGTGGGGCAATTTCTCTTGCCCCTTTTTAACTGTTTATTTTTATGAAGTATTTGCATAGTGAATAAAAAATACATATGCCTGAAATGATAACACTTGCCCAAAAAAGAAATCAATATTTTTAAAAACGAACAAATTATGAATAAAAAAACCCATGCTCATCTTGCCGCACTCGTAGCTGCATTTATTATTTTGTTTTCTTGTAACAAATCTTATGGACAAAATAAAGAGTCGATCAGGCCATCCTCGGCAACTCCTCTAATGAGCTTATTAAACCAATTTACAGCACCAGGAGCGCCGGTCTTAGGCCCGGCGGAGACAGAAGTGCCGGAAAAAAAATGGGATTCCTCCGTTCCTGTTCCACCAAACTTGCCTGGCAATGGTATAGCACAGCATCCCATGTTATATATTGGTGAGGGGTATAACAAAATGTTTTTGATTAATAATGGAAAAACACTATGGACGTATTCTACAGGTGGTGGCAACGAGTATGATGATGTTTGGATGCTATCTAATGGTAATATTTTATTTACCCGTATGCAATATATTGCAGAGGTAACGCCGAAAAAAGAAGTCGTTTGGCGTTATGATGCCCCGGCAGGAACGGAGATACATGCCTGCCAGCCGATTGGCCTGGATAAAGTCCTTTTTATGCAAAACGGAACCCCTCCTAAATTAATGGTGTTTAATATAAAAACTAATAAAATGGAGATGGCCCATGAGATGCCGTACGATACTTCAAAAGGTGTCCATGGCCAATTTCGCCGGGTAAGATATACGACACAAGGTACTTACCTTGTCCCTTTTATGCTGATGGATAAAGTAATTGAATATGATAAAAATTTTATGGAGATTTGGAGCTATGACATAAAACAGCCCTGGGCAGCTATGCGCTTAAAAAATGGCAACACACTTATCACCGATGAAAAAGATATCGTAACACGTGAAGTTAACCCCGCAAAAGAAACAGTTTGGGAACTTAGACGAGAAGATATTCCCGAAGAATATCGCTTCATTAACACGCAAAGTTGTACACGCTTAGCCAATGGCAACACAATCATCTGTTCACGGGGCGATGGAGGCAAGGGACCTCAATTAGTAGAGGTAACGCCCGATAAAAAAGTAGTTTGGGTTTTATGGGATTGGAAAAAAGTAGGCCCGGCAACTGCGGTACAAATACTTGATGACCCGGGCATTCCGGAAATTCCCGGAGATTCTGAACATTGAATACGGGCCGGAAATTTTGATTATTAACCTGCAGGTAATTTCTTTATGAAAAAATTATTTATTCTCATTTGCCGCAATTTTTCTGACAGTGCCAAATATTAAAGTACAAACAAAAATCTCTTTGCCAACGGATAACAAATACTTACAAAAATTATCTTTAAATCCGGCTCTTCCTATGCGATAGAAGGAACTTTTTTAAAGTCAATTTTACACCTGATAATTTAAGCGATACCAATTTGGGTATGAATTAAAATAAAACGGCTTCGTAGTAGTGAATGGTCATAATGTTTGATATTTGGAAGCCTGATAACGCAAGTGAAGGTAGTTATACATGGCTGCGCCTTATTTTAAAAATAATCAACATTCTATAAAAGGGATGGGTAAATGGAATTTTGGATTTTTAAAAAGGTGATTAATTTGGGGCTTTTAACCATGATTCAAATTCTGATCAAAAATATAATTCCTGACAATGTTCGATTCGGGAAAACCAAATAAATAAAGTTGAAAAAATGGATTATTGAAGAAGTGTTACATTATTTTTTTAAATATAATTAAAGAGTAAGTAAAATGGGAAAAACTCAATTTTTTAGATTCAATTTAGCTTTTGCCGTAATTATTTTAATAACTACTACTATCAACACTTTTGGGCAACAACCGGTAAAAGTGTACGATGGGCAGGAAGAAATCCCAACCTATAAATTAGGGAAAGATGAAGCAAGTCCAATTTTTTATACCGGGCGTGCTGTACAGGGAGCGGCAGGACATATTTATCCCTATCCGGCACAAACCAACCTGACTGATCAACTAACCACGGAAACGTACCACATGGTTTATTTGGAAAATGAATATATAAAAGTTACCATCCTGCCTGAGTTTGGAGGAAAGCTCTTTTCGGCCATTGATAAAACAAACGGGCACGAGCTGTTTCACCGAAACAGTGTTATTAAGCCTGACCTTATTGGCACTTTGGGGGCGTGGGTTTCAGGTGGAATAGAATGGTGTTTCCCAAATCATCACCGGGCAACAACTTTAATGCCGTCAGATTATTATTTTACACAGAATGAAGATGGGAGCGCAACCGTATGGGTTGGAGAAACGGAAAAAACTGCGCAATTAAGAGACGTAATTGGCATTACTTTGCATCCGGGCCGATCGTATATTGAAGTGGATTACAGGCTAAATAATACAGGCACAGTCACAAAGAATTTCCTCTTTTGGGCGAATGTGGCTGTAACTGCAAATGAAAATTTCCGCACTTTCTGGCCACCTAGCCAGGAAATCGGTGCATTTCACAGTTTCACCAGTTTTACTCACTGGCCAATTTCCCATGAAATATACAAAGGCGTTGATTATACTTCCGGGGTCGATCTCACCTGGTGGAAAAACCATCCCGATCCGGTATCATTTTTTATGTGGCATGCCAGGGAAGGTTTTGTTGGCGGGTATGACTATGGGGTAGGCGCAGGAACTGTTCATGTAGGCGACATCGATAAAAATAGTACATCTAAACTTTGGCAATTTGGCCCGGGTCTTGAGGGACAAAATGCCCGGAGAAAGTTAACTGATGATGGAAAAGCTTATGTGGAATTGATGACCGGGACATTCTCAAACAATCAACCTGACTACAGTTGGTTTTTGCCTCATTCGGTGAAAGATGCCAAAAATTACTGGTATCCCATACGCGATCTTGAAATCGTAAAAAATGCCAACATTAATGCCACGGTCACGCTTCAATTGGAGGAGCCTAATACTGTTTTTTATGGGTTCAACGCAACTAAACCCTATAAAAATACCACGGCAATTTTAAAAGATGGCGACAAAATCCTCGCAAAGAATACCATCGATATTGATCCGGCAAAACCATTTACGTCAACCTATAAAAGCGATAAAAATTTAGATGAATACCAGTTGAACGTGGAATTACAGGACAAAGACGGGAATAGAATTATTTCGTACAAACCATATAAACCTCAAAACCCGGAATTACCCGAAGTTTTGGATAAACCGAAATTACCCCGCGAAATTAAATCTGTAGAAGACTTATACCTTACCGGGCAGTTTATTGAACAATTTTCTCGTCCCGGGTTGAGTGCTGATGATTATTACCTGGAAGCTCTTAAAAAATCACCCAATGATTACCGGGTTAATACCGCTATGGGTATCCGAAGGGTGGGTCAATGGCGTTACCAGGAAGCAGAAGAATATTTGCAAAATGCGGAAGATAAACTGCGCGTAAAATACGTTCAACCAAAGGACGGGGACGTATTTTATTACATGGGGTTGGCAAAATTGGGTTTGGGTAAATTGGATGAAGCCTACCAAAGTTTCAATCGGGCAACCTGGTATTACCAATGGTATTCCGCTGCTTATTATGAAATGGCTTTATTGGAATGCCAAAAGAAAAATGCTGAAAAAGCGGTGGAGTATCTAAAAAATGCATATTCAACCGATAACCTGGATGGAAGAATATCAGTTTTATACAGCGCATTATTAAATAAACAGGGGGAAAAACAGGAAGCCAATGAATTGTTGAGCAAACTTCTGGATTACGACCCGCTTAATTTTTCAGCCATTTATCAGCGGTCATTATTACAAGGGAATTCTTTTACACCGTGGAACAAAAATATGCAGGATGTTGACAACAATTATCTTGACGTTGCATCACTGTTTGTAAATGCTGGCTGGTATGAAGATGGAATAAATTTATTGTCGCTGATTGAAAATCCCAGAAACCCGCTTGTAAATTATTATTTGGCCTGGTTTTACGGAAATAACGGTCAGCCGGAAAAAGCTGGTGAATTGATGAAAAAGGCTAACGGAATGTCTTTGGATTATGTTTTTCCTTACAGGCAGGAAACCGAAAAAGTTCTTAAATATGTGATTAAGGCTGATCCTAAAAATGCAAATGTTAGCTATCTACTTGGTGATTTGCTTTACGATAAACGCCCGGAAGAAGCCATGAATTACTGGAAAAACGCGATTTCGGTCCATGATAATTTTGCAATGGCCTGGCGAAATTTGGCATTTGGGGCATTCTATCATGACGGTAACGTGGCCCATGCCATTCAATTCATTAAAAAAGCAATTGAAAGAGACCCCAGCCAATCATTATGGTATGCCGAACTGGAAAACTATTACGATCATTCGGGCGAAGATTTCAGGGAATGTCTTGCAATAATGGAAAAACATATTGACGTATTAATAAATGATATCAATGCTCCTAAAAGCCTTGTCAAGTTGTACAATCTGGATGGCAAATATGATAAAGCCATCGACTTACTTTCAACCCACCATTTCAGAACATGGGAAGGCGGTAGGGAAACCTACTATTATTATGTTGATGCTCATACGCTGAAAGCTCTTGATTTGATGAAAGCTGGTAAGTATAAAAATGCGATATCCGAATTGAATATGGCTATGCTTTATCCGGAAAATCTGGAAGTGGGCAAACCGCTTAATGATGACAGAAATGCCATGATGTATTATTTCCTGGGGCAGACTTATGGCGCAATGAAGAATTCAAAAAAGGCGATAGAATGTTATCAAAAGAGTGTCGATGCAAAAAATACTCCTAAATGGGATGATTTAATTTATTTCCAGGCAAAAGCAAATAGCAAATTGGGAAACTTCACCAAAGCGAAGGAACTGTTCACTGAACTGGTTGAAAATGGAACGACACTTCTTGCGAAAGGAGCCGGTATATCGGGAATAGGTGTTGGTGAACGTACATCGAACAATATATCCATGTCAGAAGCTTATTATCTCCAGGCACTGGGGAACAAGGGATTAGGCAATGATAAGCTTGCGAATGAACTATTCGAAAAATCTTTAAAGGTTTATAAAAACAATCTTTGGGCGAAAGTTTTAAAAGACCTTTAGTATAATTCGTATTGAATAAAAAAAACACTCGCTAAGGCATTATTTTCAACAATAGTAACTAGTTGCACCGTTAAGCAAGGGGACTTGATCGCCATTTGGTAATAAATTCCGGAACTCCGGAAGAAATTAGGAAAGCAACTAGCAATACACCAGTGATTAATTTACAGACAGCCATTAAAACAGTTCATGAATCCAGGAGGTTATGTTTGTTAGCTTCCTATTTCCGCATTCACTTTTTCAAGCAGCGCCACATCTTCATTCCATTGCTTCATCTGTCGCTGATACGAGGCTTGTGTTTTTGTGATTCGAAGCGTGTGCGGCGAGCCTTTTCTAATCGTTTCCATTTTCAGGTCTATAGTTACATTGTTGATTGTGTGCTCCAATTCGCTGCGTTCATGCTGGTTTTTCCTGAAATCAAAAATGTGTTCGTGCGGCGATTGTAGGAAGTTAGCTAAAATGGCCCATTGCTTCGCATTGCTTTTGGTAGCGGGAAGCGCCCTTGTCCAG
>JBDTOV010000214.1:0-9254 GCA_039933035.1 Ginsengibacter sp.
GAAGGATTAAAAGGAAATGGCTTTCATTGTGGCCATTATATGGTGGTGCAAAATGCCATTATGAATGCTTACGGTTATGTTGCCCGTTGCCTGGGCGCCGGACCAGGTGTGCCGGGCGGCCCTGATGGCCATCATGGCATAGATGAAATATGGTTGAACAGTTATCACAAATGGTTTTTATCCGATGCAAAATATAACTCGCATTTTGAGAAGAACGGAATCCCGTTGTCAGCATTGGAAGTGCGGGATGAATTCTTAAAAAATAAAGCCGCGGATATTACGCTGGTTAAAGGTCCGGACAGAACACCTATTGCCTACGATGAACAGTATAAAAAAAGTAAGGAAGATTTCGCAAGGCTGTATACAAATATTGAATGGAACAAACACAATGATCTTTATACCATTTGGCCGAAAGACAGCAGTTACCTGATCATGTACCAGGATGAGTATTTTAAGAATCATACCTGGATATGGGATGGCAAACCGCATTGGGCATACAATACGCCGCACATGAGGCTCATCGCGGATCGTAGCGCTATTGAATGGACGCCAAACACAATTGTTTCAGAAGTAAAAATTGAAGACGGCAAAGCCGTAATATCGTTGAGTTCCATTACACCCAACCTGGTAAGTTATCAACTAAAAAAGGCACAGGATACCGACTGGAAAAATGTGAGCCCAATGGTAGAAACTGTTTTAAAGGAAGATAAAAACGAATTGGCTTTTCGAACTATCAACACGGCTGGGGTAACAGGCCCGGAGCATAAGGTTATTATTGAAAGATAGTCGTGTGTTTTTCACTTGTCGGGCCTATAGGCAGGCGTGCAAATTTGTGGCCGGTATAACTGGATCAATGCCGTTTACGAAAGAAATTTTTATTTGTTTAACAAGCATTTGTTTTTCAATCAACATCGTTGTGTCACTCACTTGTACGGTTTCAGCAACAAGGATCGGGGAGCCATCGATGCTTAAGTAACCGATGTTGATTCCCTGGGGTCAATTCGCACTTGTAAATAAAGGAATAATCGTCAAGACAGGAATCGTTAAAATATTGGGAACGATCTTCGTCTGCTGGTTGCTGGCTGCATGCAATAGCGGTTGATACGTTAAAAATAAACCAGGTAAGCCCGCAATGGTTTGTATCCGAAGAACATGCAATTAAAGGCGCAGCCGAAAAAAATATTGTTTACTTTGACGATATAGTTTTAGCCAGGAAATATATTGGAATGAAAAATAATGGATAATAATTTGCAGAACCGGTGAATAGAAGTTTGGATAATAAAACCACAAAAAAAGAAAGTAGGTTTAGCAACTCATGATCTTAATAAAATACAAAATATCGCCGGCAAAAAAAAGTACTCCATCCTTCTAAAAGTTCTAAGCTCCTCTCTTTCGAAGAGTGGTTGGGTGAGGTCAAATAAAAACAATATAAAAAATGAACATAGAAGTAGTTTATCAAAGCCTGTTACAACCCTCCGATGCGCTCGTTGCTGATATTGCGAAATTGGAAGGAGATATTATTATCCTTGGTGCAGGTGGAAAAATGGGCCCTGCCCTTGCAAGGCTGGCCAGGCAGGCTGTTGACAAAGCCGGCGTCTCTAAAAAGATTATTGCCGTATCGCGTTTTTCAGAAGAAGGGTTAGTACAATCACTAAACAATGAAGGAATAGAAACCATCTCCGCAGACCTGCTGGAAGATGAACAACTCCAATCACTTCCTGATGTAAAGAATGTGCTCTATCTCGCAGGCACTAAATTTGGCACTACCGGTAAAGAGCCCTTCACCTGGGCCATGAATGCTTATTTGCCCGGACGTGTGGCGCAGAAATTCAGGCATTCAAACATAGTGGTTTTCTCCACCGGAAACGTATATCCATTAACGCCTGTGGTAATGGGTGGCGCATCGGAAGAATACCTACCTGAACCCTTAGGCGAGTATGCTCAATCCTGTTTAGGAAGGGAACGAATATTTCAATACAGTTCTTCGAAATACAACACACCGATATTAATATACCGTTTAAATTATGCTACAGATGTAAGCTATGGCGTATTGCTCGAAATAGCGAAAGCCGTGAAAGCGGGTAAGCCCATTGATCTTAGCATGGGTAGTGTAAATGTGATTTGGCAAGCTGATGCAAATGAAATTGCATTGCGGTCATTACATCATTGTGCAGTCCCTTCCAAAATTTTAAATGTTACCGGGCCGGAAATTTTATCGGTACGCTGGATCGCAAAAGAATTTGGAAAACTATTTGGTGTAGAGCCATCCTTTACAAATGAAGAAAAGGCCACAGCGTTGCTTAGCAATGCCACAGAATGTGCCCGGCTTTTTGGCCACCCCCGAACGCCTGTTAAATCAATTATTGAATTGATATCGGAATGGTTAAAGCAGGGAGGAAAAACGATCAATAAAGAAACTCATTTCCAGGAAAGAACCGGGAAGTATTAACGAACCAAATGTGTATGAAATTGAATCTGGAAATAAAACAATTACTGCAACAAGGTACAGTGATCCCGGCACATCCGTTGGCACTACACCAGGATCTGTCTATCAACGAAGACAGGCAAAGATTACTTACTAAATATTATATCGCAAGCGGCGCAGGCGGTGTTGCGGTGGGTGTGCATACAACACAGTTTGAAATAAGAAAACCTGAGATCAGCCTTTTAGAAACTGTATTAAGAATTTCGGCCGAAGAAATTGAACAGGCAAAATTAGCAAGACCGTTTATAAAAGTGGCGGGCATTTGCGGGCCAACTGAACAAGCCGTTAGTGAGGCTAAATTAGCAGTAAAGTATGGCTATCACCTCGGGCTTTTAAGTATGGGCGGGTTGGCGCATTATTCGGAAGTGGAATTAATAAAACGGGCCATCCAGGTTGCAGCGATCATTCCTGTGTTTGGTTTTTATTTGCAACCCGCTGTGGGCGGGCGTGTATTGAGTTATGAATTTTGGCGCTCACTTGCAGAGATAGCCAACGTACAAGCAATAAAAGTAGCTGCCTTCAACCGGTATCAAACCCTCGATGTAGTTAGGGCTGTTTGTGATTCGTCCCGCAGGGATGATATTGCTTTATATACAGGCAATGATGATAATATTGTTGCTGATTTACTTACACCATACAGGTTGGTGGTAAAGGGCCAACAGGTTGAAAAAAGATTTGTAGGTGGATTGCTCGGACATTGGGCAGTATGGACAACAAAGGCGGTAGAACTTTTTAAAGAAATCAAAAACTGTATCAACAATAATTATGCAGGAGCTGAAAAATTATTATCAAAAGGCATTGTAGTAACTGATATGAATGCTGTTATTTTTGATGCAGCAAATTCATTTAAGGGGTGTATTGCGGGCATCCACGAAGTGTTAAAACGCCAGGGATTATTGGAAGGTACCTGGTGCTTAAGCGAAGAAGAAAAGCTATCACCCGGGCAGGCAAATGAAATTGAAAGGTTGTATAAAATGTACCCATCATATACCGACGATCTTTTTGTAAAGATACTGGTTGAGCAAACCAACCAATTTGTTGGATAACATGGTACAGGGAAGTAAAGTAAAATTGATTAGAATTATGTGCCGCCATTTTTTCAAAACAATTAGCTCAGATATTCCTACATATTGAACAGATAAACTTTATGCTGCAAAATGAAATTAAAAACCTGGCAAAAGAAATAGCTCCTAAAGTAATTGCTGACAGAAGGTATTTGCATGCTAACCCCGAACTATCTTTTAAAGAATTTCAAACATCGGCATTTATAAAAACCCGCCTCAATGAAATGGGCATTTCTTTTCAACCGATGGCAGGTACAGGCGTACTGGCAATTATAAAAGGTGAGCAACCGTCCGAAAATGTTATAGCCCTACGTGCCGATATGGACGCTTTGCCAATAACGGAATTAAACAAAGTAGAATATGCTTCCGGCACAAACGGCGTAATGCATGCATGCGGTCATGATGTGCATACGTCTTCTTTATTAGGCACGGCCTTTATTTTACAATCATTAAAAAGCAAATTTGGAGGAACTGTAAAACTCATATTTCAACCCGGTGAAGAAGTGTTGCCTGGCGGCGCCAGTTTAATGATAAAGGAAGGTGTATTGGAAAACCCGGTTCCCACTGCGGTGATTGGGCAACATGTAATGCCCTCGTTAGAGAAAGGAAAAATAGGTGTGAGGAAAGGGAAGTATATGGCCTCAAAAGACGATCTGTATATTACTGTTTACGGTAAAGGCGGTCATGGTGCCCAGCCACATCAGAACATTGATCCTGTGCTGATAGCTGCTCATATCATCATTGCATTGCAGCAAGTAGTAAGCCGGATGGCAAACCCTTCAATAGCCAGCGTTTTATCTTTCGGAAAAGTGGTGGCGGACGGGTCAACAAACATAATTCCCGACAAGGTATATATGGAAGGTACGTTCCGCACATTGGATGAAGACTGGCGCATAGCGGCTCAGCAAAAAATGAAAAAAATAGTAACAGGAATTGCAGAGAGTATGGGGGGTCATTGCGACTTTGAAATAATACCTGGTTATCCTTTTTTGATAAATGAAGAAAAACTTACCGGGGAAGTGTGCGGCCATGCACAGGAATATATTGGAGCCGATAATGTATGTGATGTAGATACATGGATGGCGTCAGAAGACTTTGCATACTATTCGCAGGTTGCCAACGCTTGTTTTTATATGTTGGGTACGGGCAACAAGGAACAGAATATAACTTCGTCTTTGCATACACCTACATTTAATATAGATGAAGATGCACTTGTTATTAGCACGGGGCTCATGGCATACATCGCTATAAGGCAGTTGGGTAATTAAGATCTTTTGCTTTTGTACTGTGTGCAACCTGGAATAATGGGTCTCAAGGCCGCCGGGTTTTGGAAAGTTGTCAAATGTTTTAAAACATTTCTTTTTTATCTTCTTTTATTTTCTTTTTGACTTGTTTATTTTCGAAACAAAAATTTCCTACCTTCCCTTTATGAAGTTTAAACCATGGCTTGCCTTTGCACTCATCACTACAATATCATGGGGCGTATGGGGAGCGCTCATTGAAATACCGGAAAAAGCTGGGTTTCCTGCTACGCTTGGATATGTAGTATGGGCGATAACAATGATCATTCCCGCACTCATTGCACTAAAGATAATTAAGTGGCGCCTCGAGATAAACAAGCAAGCTGTTCGCTATGGTTTATTGATCGGCATTACCGGAGCCGCCGGGCAGTTGATATTGTTTGAAGCGCTTAAAACCGGGCCTGCTTACCTGGTTTTTCCAATCGTGTCTTTTTCCCCCCTGGTTACTATTTTACTTTCACTATTAATACTAAAAGAGAAAGCCTCCCTTAAATCGTGGGTCGGAATTATAATCGCATTGATAGCCATTCCATTGCTTTCTTATCAACCGTCCGGCAATGGCCAAAAATTTGGCCTGGTGTGGATATTTCTGGCCTTAGCAGTTTTTATGTGTTGGGGCATCCAGGCATACTTTATAAAAGTGGCCAACGATCACATGAAAGCAGAAAGCATTTTTTTTTATATGACGATTGCAGGTTTATCATTAATTCCAATTGCGGTGTACATGACAGATTTTACAAAGGCAATAAACTGGGGTTTTAAAGGGCCTTACCTGGCCGGGGGCATACAAATATTGAACTCTATCGGGGCTTTATTTTTAGTGTACGCCTTTAGACACGGGCGTGCAATTATTGTAAGCCCGTTGACAAATGCCGGCGCTCCTGTAATCACAATTATATTGTCTCTGCTGATTTATGGCGTTTTCCCGCATTCTGTAATCCTGGTTGGGATGTTCCTTGCCGTTATCGCTATTTTCTTCCTTGCCGATTAGGGCGTTGATACTGATTTAAAAATTGCTGAAGGAAGGAGTTATAAAGCTTTTTATTTGTGAATCTCTAAAACAGAAATTATTTTACCCATAAATAGAAAGTAAAAGAAAATAAATTTACGAAACATAAATATTTCCTTTAGCTTTGAAAAGAAAAGAAAATAAATACCCATAATTGTAAAAGAAATTAAATTGTATTTTATGACGGGCACGAGCTGCATGGTCAAAGAAATTTCAAGCCAACCTGAACTATGGCTGGCTACTTATAACGCTATTTTGAGTAAAAAGGAGCAAATAACATCTTTCATGAATGGAACCTGTGAGCTTGCTAATTTGCAAATTATTCTTACAGGGGCAGGCTCTTCAGCATTTATCGGCGAAATACTTCAATTCCCTTTTCATAAAAATACCGGGATACCGGTAAAAGCAATTGCCACTACCGATCTCGTTACACATCCGGAGAATTTTTTTGACAAAACAACTCCCACGCTAATTGTACATTTTGCCCGATCAGGAGATAGCCCGGAAAGCGTAGCTACATTCGAATTGGCCGAAAAATTTACAGATATGCTTTATCACCTGGTAATCACTTGTAACCGGGATGGTAAACTGGCTAAAATGGCTTCCGAAACCGCGAATTCATTTGTCTTTTTATTACCTGAAGAGACCAACGACCAGGCCCTGGCAATGACAAGCTCCTTTACGTCAATGACACTTGCGGGTTTATTATTTTCAGATATCAGTAACATTGAAGAAAATGGCGCCAACGTTAAAAAGATGATCACCCTGGGGGAAATGATCCTGGATAAATATTCGAAAGAACTTGATACAGTGGCCGACATCGATTTTAAAAGGATCGTATTTCTCGGCTCGGGGCCATTAAAAGGAACAGCCAGGGAAGCGCATCTAAAAGTGATCGAACTTACCGATGGAAAAATTATTTGTCAGTATGATTCTTTCCTTGGGTTTCGTCATGGCCCCAAGGCGGTAATTGACGAATCTACATTACTTGTTTATTTTTTTTCAAGCGATCCTTATGTGTATAAATACGAGACCGACCTGGTTAATTCTATCAACCGGTCCGAGCATTTTATATACAGCATTGGCATCGGCCAGGACTCGGAGAAACTGGATCGGTTAAATCTCAATTTAGCCCTCAACCTTTGCATAGATAATGACGGGATGCCGGATGATTATTTTTCAATCTGTAGCATTATCCCCGTCCAGATACTTGGTTTTTATAAATCTCTTTCATTAGGCTTAACCCCCGACTCTCCATCAAAGAATGGTGGCATTCACCGGATTGTGCAAGGCGTAACCATTTACCCATATTAAAATATAGCTGCCTAAGAAGAATTAGATATGTTCATGACAACGACGTATTGAATTAATATCACAGGTTAAAGCATCAAACATTTATAACGAACCTGCTTTATAAGTTTAAAATAATGGAAAAAAAATTTGATGTCATTGTAGTAGGTGAGCTAAATGTGGATTTAATACTAAACCAACTTCAATCTTTTCCTGAAACGGGTAAGGAGAAACTGGCAGAAAATATGGCGCTGACATTAGGAAGCTCATCCGCAATTTTTGCAAGTAATTTAAGCAGCTTAGGACTAAAGGTAGCATTCGTTGGGAAAATAGGAAACGATCTGTTTGGTAATTTTTGTAAAGATTATCTAAATGAAAAAGGCGTTGATACGTCTATGCTGATTCAAAGCGATGACTTACAAACAGGCGCGACTGTTGTTTTAAATTTTGGTGAAGACAGGGCAATGGTAACTTACCAGGGTGCTATGAAACATTTGGCGTCACCTGATATTACGCAGGAAATGTTAAGTACCGCCAGGCATCTTCATTTCTCTTCTTACTTCCTGCAACCGGGCTTTAAAAATGATTTGCACAGTTTGTTTGAGATAGCGAGGGAAGCCGGTTTAACAACTTCGTTGGATGTGCAATGGGATCCGGCAGAACAATGGGATTTCGATTACAAAAAGGTATTGCCGTATGTGGATATATTTTTCCCTAACGAACAGGAGCTATTGAACCTTACAAAGAAAAATACGATTGCCGCCGCGATTGAAGCCCTCAACGGAAATGTAAAATACATCGTGGTTAAACAAGGTAAACACGGCTCGCTGTTAAACTATAATAACAAAACTGTGCAAATCAAATCATTTTTAAATGATAAGGTGGTGGATGCAATCGGCGCCGGGGATAGTTTTAATGCAGGGTTTATTTTCAAATTTATACAAGGATTTTCTCCGGAGGATAGCCAGGTATTCGGTAACCTGATTGGTGCAATTTCTACTACAGAACCTGGGGGAACAACGGCATTCACGAATTATGAGGAGACAATGAAAATCGCCAGATCAAACTTTCATTATGAAGACTAACATTAGCTTGCAGGAAAAGTTTAAGGAGCTCCAGTCGCAAAAAGAAGCCTTGCTTGCTACCAACTTTTACAATTTTGAAACTTTGAAAGGAGTTTTAGAAGCGGCCGCGTTTTTAAAAAAGCCGATCATACTTCAACTTACAAAAAGTTCGCTGGATTATTTAGGGCTGCCTGTTGCGATAAATATGGCTCATACAATGATGAAGTATTATGAAGTGGAGGGTTGGGTACACCTCGATCATGGAGATTCATACAACCTGGTAGCCAGTTGCCTTGATGCAGGCTTTACCTCGGTGATGATAGATGCAAGCGAAAAGCCGTTTGAAGAAAATATAAAGATCACAAAAAGCGTAGTAAAGCTTGCAGAAAAATATGGCGCAAATGTGGAAGCTGAATTAGGCTATATTGCTAAGTTGGGTCAAGCTACAGACAAGATTGGTTTTACTGAACCAGCCGATGCAAAACGCTTTGTAGATGAAACTGGCGTGAATGCACTGGCCATCGCAATTGGATCTGCGCACGGTTTTTATAAAGAAGAACCTGCAATTGATCTCGACCGGTTATTGGCGATTAAAAAGGTAACCAATGCTGCGCTTGTATTGCACGGAGGTTCGGGCATACCACACGAGGTATTGCAGGAGGCAATTAAGAGAGGCATTTGTAAAATAAACCTGGCTACTGAGATCAAGAATATTTTCATGAAGACTTTAAAAAACAAGCTGGCGAATGAAGATGAAATTGACTTGCGTAAGGTTTTTCCATTTGCTACGCAGGCCGTGACAGAATTGGTGAAGGAGAAATTGCAGGCTATTCAAATTGAAACAAGAGCGACAGCAAATAATGAAAATTTTATATGAAAATACTTTTTCACATTGCAGGCCTGCCGCTGAAATTACTGCCACTGATAATCTTGTTATTACAAGCTTGCAATTCAAATGATGGCGATGATTACTATTCGCTCCGGGACTTTTCAACGATTAAAAAAGTAGATGTTCATGCACATCAGATTACGGCCCGCACC
>JBDTOV010000215.1:0-9199 GCA_039933035.1 Ginsengibacter sp.
ACTAAACTCATTGCATTTTGCCGTAAGTAACCGCCCGGAATTATGACATTAACGGAAGGATGCGCCATAAGCATATTAACTATGTTTAAAGCATTTGTTATCACATTCAGGTATTTGATGCGATCAAGATGTTTTACAATTTCCGCAGTGGTTGTGCCACTGTCTATAATAATCGTATCGCCATCATTAATCAGGGAAGCAGCCAGTTTTCCAATTGCTGCCTTTTCATTTGAATGAATTTTATTTTTTTCCGCTATACGCTGGTCAATACCTACGTGGTTCTCCATATGGATAGCACCGCCTCTTGCCCGCACCAAAAGATTTTTTCTTTCCAGGTGTTCGAGGTCGTTGCGTATGGTCACTTCACTTACATCAAATTCTTTGCTTAGTCTTGTTACCAACACTTCGCCCGTTTCTTTAATGTGTTCCAGTATTTTATTACGTCTTGAAACAGTAAATCTTTCTTTTCTTTCAGCCATTCTTTTGATTTATGTGATGCGATAAAGATATCACAGTAAAAGGAACAACTTATTAAATAAATATCAGCAGAATTTTTGACTTTGAATTAAATTAACGGTTCTATCACGGATATATAATTATACTGAAAGATAAAAGCAAGATATATTATATAAAAAGAAAGATTATGAAAGATTATTTAAAGGTTGTAACTTTGAAATTACAAAATAATTCCATGCAATTGCTTACATTAGAGAAAAGTTCACTACGACAGAAAAAAGCCATATTGACCGCCCAGGAAATCGCCGGTCAGCCAGGATTATGGGAAAGCATTTATGAAGCATTTGACAATGCAGCATCCGGCATAAGGGATTTTTTGCAGGCAGCTTATGCTGAATCGGATAATATAATTCTAACCGGCGCTGGTACGAGCGCATTTATTGGCCTTTCTCTGGAAGGTCCTTTTTCCAGGAATACACAAATTATAACCCGTGCTGTTGCCACTACCAATATTGTTTCTCACCCTCATGATTATTTTACTACTACCCATACATCCCTGGTTATTTCTTTTGCGAGGAGCGGCAACAGTCCTGAAAGTTGTGCAGCGTTAAACCTGGCTGATAAATTTTCGGGTAAATGCTTTCACTTAATTATCACATGCGATAAAGATGGCGCCTTGGCACATTATGATTCATCTAACCCAACGTATGTATTTATATTACCCGAGGCAGCCAACGATAAAAGCCTTGCCATGACTGGCAGCTATACCGGTATGTTGCTGACAGGTTTGATGACCGCTTACATTCACCAGGAACAAAAAATAAAAGAGCAGGTTACCTTGGTAACGATGGCAGCAAAAAACCTGTTATCGAATGGCGCCGAAATGATCCGTAAAATTGCTGAAAAGGATTTCAAACGGGCAGTTTTTCTTGGCTCGGGAAATTTATTTGGAACTGCTACAGAAGCGGCACTGAAGCTCCAGGAACTTACCGATGGAATTATTGTTTCAAAAGAAGATACTTATTTAGGGTTACGTCACGGTCCTAAAGCGGTAATTGATGAAAGTACATTGGTCGTCTGTTTTTTTAGCAATAATAACTATGTAAAAAAATATGAAGAAGATATGGTAAGTACCATGAAAAGTGGCAACAATGTAATGTTCCAATTCGGTGTTAGCGAAAATTTTAAAGCAATTAACGGGCTGGATGCACAGATAAATTTTGGAGTTGATTCAAAAAATATTGAAGAAGATTTTTTACCGGTGTGTGCGATACTTGCGGGGCAATTATTGGGCTTTTATAAAAGCCTGCAGCTTGGCCTGGCGCCTGATAACCCTTCTGTGTATGGTTCAATTTCCCGGGTGGTAAAAGGGGTAAATATCTACCCCGCAGAAATACCTACACCAGTTATGAACTATAAATAATAGGCAGGTGGAGCGCAAAGTTTCTACGGGTGTATATCTTACAATTTGAATTTCATATCGTGGCAATAAAAAAATTTGATGTACTTGTTGTGGGGGAATTAAATATTGACCTGATCCTCGATGGGCTTCAGCAATTTCCCGAGGTTGGTAAGGAAATACTAGCTGATAAAATGATGTACACCTTAGGGAGCAGTTCAGCAATATTTGCCGCAAACCTAAGTACATTGGGCGCGGCGGTAAACTACTGCGGCTGCATTGGAAACGACGACTTTGGAAAAAAAATTATTGCCGACCTCGGCGCCAAAGGGGTAAGTACCGGTAATATCATTCTCAGTAAAACTACAGCTACCGGGATAACGGTTGTATTAAATGTACAGCAAAACCGCGCAATGGCTACCTATGCCGGCGCTATGAATGAACTGTCCGGCCAGGATGTAACTGACGAAATGTTGCTGAACGCCAAACACCTGCACTTAAGTTCAGTTTTTATACAGCCTTCACTAAGACCTGGCCTTGCGAAACTTTTCCAACGGGCAAAGATATTGGGCTTAACAACGTCTTTGGACCCACAATGGGATCCGTCACAACAATGGCAGGCAGACTGGGAAAACTTGTTGCCAAATGTTGATGTGTTTCTTCCTAACATGGAAGAGTTGAAAAACATTACAAAAAAATCTTCTATTACAGAATCGATCAATTCTATAAAAGATTTTGCCCACATCATTGTTGTAAAAAACAGTGTGAAAGGGGCAACAGCATTTTATAAAGATGAAGTAATAGAACAGGCAGCATTTACTAATCCTGAATTTTTTGACGCCATTGGCGCCGGTGACAGTTTTGATGCAGGGTTTATAAAGCAGTTTATACAAGCCAGGCCATTAAAAGAATGTGCCGAACTCGGAGCTGTTTGCGGTGCAATCAATACAACATCTTATGGCGGCACCACGGCATTTATCAATATTGAAGCAATAAAAAAAATTGCTTTGGAAAAATTTAACTATACCATACGATGACAATGACCATGAAAGAAAAGCTGGCGTATTGTTCCGAACAACGCAAAGCTTTGCTGGCCGTTAACTTTTATAATTTTGAAACGCTCAAAGGCTTGTTGCAGGCGGCAAAAGCAACCAAGAGCAGTTTAATACTACAGTTAAGTGAAAGCTCATTACAATATTTAGGAATTAAGCCTGCCATAGCAATGGCGAGAGCTATGATGAAGGAGTATAACGTTGAAGGATGGGTGCACCTGGATCATGGCAGCAGCATTGGAATTGTTACTAAATGCCTGGACGCGGGTTTTGACAGTGTAATGATCGATGCAAGTGAAAAATGTTTTGACGAAAACATTTCTGTCACAAAAGAGGCGGTAAAAATAGCTGCACTGTATGATGCGAATGTGGAAGCCGAACTGGGTTATATCGCAAAACTTAATCAATCACAAACCATAGAACCCACCAGCGCAGCAGATGCGAAACGTTTTGTGGAAGCAACCGGCATTAATGCATTAGCCGTTGCCATTGGAAATGCCCACGGGTTTTATAAAGAAACGCCGATGCTCCGTTTAGATCGCCTAAGAGAAATAAGAGCCGTAACGACTTGTGCGTTGGTCCTTCATGGTAGCAGCGGTATTCCGGATGAACAGTTACAGAAAGCGATACGTAGCGGCATCAGTAAAATAAACCTTGCTACTGAAACGAAAAATATTTTCATGAGGAAACTCCGGTCTTTGCTGGCCGATAGTGATGAAATAGATTTGAGGAAAGTATTTCCAAAAGCCACGGATGAGGTAACTGCATTAATAACAGGCAAATTAAACACGATCAATATTTAAGAATGTATAAATTACTATTCCTCCTGGTTTTTACAACCACAGGCAACTTTTTGTTTGGCCAGCAAAAGGCAGACAGTCTTCTATTATCCCACTACCGGCCTGTATCTATCTACCACCTTCCAAAAGCAGCTATCACCGGGGCCGCCTTTCCGGTTATTGATATGCATTCTCATGATTATGTCTCCACGGCCGCTGAAGTAGGTGAATGGGTTAAAACAATGGATAAGTTTAATATTGAAAAAACCATGATTTTATGCACATCCGGTACGAAGGGTTTTGATTCCGCAGTTGTAAAATATGGCCGTTATCCCACACGGTTCGGATTATGGTGTTGTTTTGATTATACAGGCTATGGAAAGCCCGGCTGGCAAAAGCATGCTATCGCGGAGTTGGAAAGAAGCTATAAAAAAGGGGCGATCGGTGTTGGTGAACTAGGCGACAAAGGTGCAGGAGAAATATATTCTGCACCCGTACCCGGTTATGGTTTACACATCGATGATCCGCAGATGAAACCGTTGCTTGAGAAATGCGCGGAACTTCATATGCCGGTAAGTATTCACGTTGCAGAAGATGAATGGATGTATGTAACACCCGATTCCACCAATGACGGTTTAATGAATGCATCAACCTGGCAAGTAGATATGAATAAGCCGAATATGCTTGGACATGATGCTTTGATAACAACCCTTGAAAATGCAGTACGGGAAAATCCTAAAACAATTTTTATCGCATGCCATCTGGCCAATAGCTGTGCCAACCTACAAGTGTTGGGCGATTTATTAGATAAATATCCGAATTTATATGCCGACATTGCCGCGCGGTATGCTGAGATTGCGCCCGTTCCAAGATATGCGGCAGCATTCATCATAAAATACCAGGACAGGTTATTATATGGAACAGATAACGGGACCGATGAAAAAATGTATGGGACAACATTAAGAATTTTAGAAACAGCCGACGAACATTTTTATGAAACAGATATGTTTAATTATCACTGGCCTTTATACGGACTGGATCTGCCAAAGGAAGTTCTGAAAAAACTATACAACAAGAATGCAGCAAAAATCATGACTTATTAATAACGTTTGTATGGCCGCGGTGTTCTGCGCCTATTGTCCAATTTTTTAAAAAGGATTGCCACAAAAAAACCACGAAACAATGAATAGTAAAATAATTTTAGTGATGGTGAGTTGCTGCCTCGTGATCAAGATTTCAGCGCAAACAGTTATCACTAATAAAAATCTAAAGATCGAAGTAAATGATCAGCTTCAGACAAAAATTAATGCGACCTTTTCAAATACGCAACCACTAAGCAATGCATTTTCCTCATCAGAATATTTAGTAACAAAATATTTTACTGCCCAGCTTTTTCGCCAGGTTAAAAAGGAAAAAATAAATATTCATGACAATGCAGGCAACGGTGTACTATGGAAATTTATCGGGACTGACGCTGTTCATTCCATTGATAAAATATTATCCATAAAAATCTATGACAGCTTTCCGGATGCGGCCTATTTTACTGTTCAATACATCAGCCATAACAAAAAAGATTTGCCTGTAACGAAATGGGTGAACAACGATTACCGTATTCAGCCGTCCGGCGATACAACAAAATTCTGGAGCTTCCAGGGTAGCTCACACCCGGACAGGCGCGATTGGATACAAAAGGTTAATCCCGGCTTTTATAGCAAGAATTTTATGGGCATGAATGCCTCAGATTATGGAGGTGGCATCCCTGTCATCGATTTGTGGCGAAGGGATGCTGGCATTGCAATTGGCCACACGGAAAGTGTTGCAAAATTAATGTCGTTCCCCATTGATTATGATCAATACGCAACTGCTGCAAAATTGAGCGCAGAATATGAATATCCTGAAAAAGAAGTATTAAAACCCGGCGATACGCTCAGCACGTTTGAAACTTTTGTGAGTGTACATCAGAAAGATTGCTTTGCCGCGCTTAGAAATTTTTCCAGGTTCATGCAAACAAAAGGTATTACAGCGGCCCCGGAGGAAGCGGCTGCCTATGAGCCCATATGGTGTGCCTGGGGATATGAAAGGGATTTTACGCTGAAAGAAATTTTAAACACGTTACCTAAGGTAAAAGAGCTGGGTATACAATGGGTTGGCCTGGATGATGGCTACCAGCAGGCTGAAGGCGACTGGCATACGAACGCAGAACATTTCCCCGGCGGCGATGCCGAAATGAAGGCATTTGTTGACAGCATACATGCGCAGGGTATGAAGGCCGTGTTATGGTGGGCGCCAATGATCGCAGATCCGGGAAGCAAAATTCTAAAGCAACATCCGGATATTCTTGTTCAACAAAAGAATGGAGCGCCTCAATTTGTTACCTGGTGGAATGCATATTATATGTCGCCAACAGATAGTACGGTGATTGAAGAGACGAAGAAAACTGTAAAGCTTTTTATGCAGGATTGGGGTTTTGACGCATTGAAATTAGATGGCCAATATATGAACGCCGTGGCGCCGGATTATGGTGATCACCAATTGTCTTACCCTGAACAATCGTTTGAGAAAATGCCGCAGTTATTTAAAGACATCTATCAAACAGCAAAAAGTATAAAGCCCGAAGCAGTGATTGAATTTTGCCCCTGCGGCGATGTCATGAACTTTTACCATATGCCTTATGCAAACCAATTTGTGGCAAGCGATCCTGAGAGCAGTTGGCAGGTACGGTTAAAAGGTAAAGTATATAAGGCACTGATGCCGAATACGGCTTATTTTGGAGATCATGTTGAATTAACGGATACAAAGCAGGATTTTGCTTCCCAGATTGGCGTTGGCGCTGTGCCTGGAACAAAATTTGTCTACCCGGCAACAGGTGTTAAGAGTAAAGATGAAAATTTACTAACTCCTGAAAAAGAAAAGCTTTTCAAACACTGGCTGGATATCTATAAGAAAACCATGCTGAGCAAAGGCTTATGCCGTGGTGATTTGTATGATATCGGCTATGACTACCCGGAAACGTATTGTATAGAAAAAGACAATGTCATGTACTATTCCTTTTATAACTCTTCTTTTAAGGGAACAGTTGAATTAAGGGGTTTGAAAGCAAATAAAAAGTATAAGGTGGTTGATTATTTCAATGATAAAACCCTGGGCATTATAAATGGCGATCATCCAAAACTACCTATCAATTTTAAACAATTTCAATTACTAAAATTAACATCGGTTGATTAATCGGTATGCCTTTCTTTCCTGTATTATAGTAAGGACAGGCAAAAGGTCTTCATACCATCGCTTGACGGGTCTTTAATTTCAACCGGATTTTCCGTAACAACCATTTAGAAAATTCTTTTATCTACTTCAATTTAAACCATTCATTGTTCCCGATTAAGAGGGTCTCATTAACGAAATGCATTGGTACATTGAAAATATATTTTCGTCTGCACATAAACGTTGCCAGGTTTATAAAATTAAATTCATTGCTAACTTATTTGCCAGGCTTGTATAAACCCTCATGCCCATGGAGTTTAATCTTTAAAAATAACCTTTGTGTCAAAGGTCGACGGAATCCACTTTTCTTTTATATTAACTTTATTATGGTAAGCGTCGTATAATTTTTTAGAACTCTCTACCTTAATTTTTACTTTGTCAGTATGTTCCAAATTGAACTTGTCATTTAACACGTGCTGCGCTTGCATTTTTTCCTGAGGAGCTAATTTTTCCAATTCTTTATTAATCGCGCTCAAGACAGATATCGGGCTATCGGGGTCTGATGTTCTTGATGCGATTATATCAAAATGACCCTCAAATTCAAAATAAGGTTCAAATAAAAATAAATACGAAGGCGTATTATGTATACTGTCGTAAAAGAGGGCAAAATCTAAATCTGTGTCAAACTTAAAAGTTTGTGAATGGGAATGTAAGGGATACCTGGTTTGAATTTCATTAAACTTTTTCATGTCAAAATGATACCAGTTATTCCTGGCTTTAATAATGCCCTGGCCTGGATAAATTAATAACCGGGAGTTTACAAGTTGCTTATCCTTCACTATATAAATGCTAATGGAGTATTCCTCAATTGATATGGTGGGCTGTACAATATTAACGGTCCATTCTCTTTTTATTTTGTTCAAATCTTCCACATTGCCGATCAAAAAACTATAAGTTTTTGAATCTTTGTTATGGTCACTGAATGATGAACTTAGTGCAATCACACTATAGGTACTATCAAAATTGATATCTTCAAAAACAGAAAATTTTTGTGCCCTGGAGAAAATAGCGTTAAAGACAAAAAATATATATAAAATACGTCTCATAAAGTTGTCTGCAAATATAGGGGCCTTGTGCACTCTAGTGGCACATATCTACTTTTATATGCCTGGACCAATGAAAGGCCAGGAAGGGACACTTGTCAATTGATAAAAGACCCTAATCCCTGTGGTTAACCGGGGTTGTCAAAGTTTACCAGTAATTACTGGAGGATGTTTACTTAAAATTTAGGAAAAGCCCTGGGTTCAAATGTAAACACCCTTTTTTTAAATGCTTTAAAATGATTGTATATTTAGTTTTCCCCCGCATCGAAAGCCCCGATATTATTTGCAAATAAATAATCAACCAGGTAAACATGAAAAGAGTAAAGCCGGCATTCAGAACGATACAGGTTATCGCTTTACTTGTTATAATAGTCAGCATTGCTTATTTCGTTTTTCCCAAAATAAAAGATGCTATACAATCGAAAAAGGATGCTATAACCAGTTACCAATCTATTGCTGTACTCCCATTTGTAAGCATGACTAACGACACCACACAGGATTATTTTAGTGATGGACTTACAGAAGGTGTTATCAATTCTCTTGCTCATTTGAAAGGCCTAAAGGTTTGCGCAAGAACGTCCTCTTTCAAATTTCGCGGAAAAAATATTGACCTGGAGGAAGCGGGAAAAATACTGGGTGTTAAGATGTTTTTAGAAGGAAGTATTCAGCGGCAGGGTAAGGATGTCCGCGTGACAGCACAATTAATCAATGCAGAAGATGGGTTTCAATTTTGGTCCGGGCAATACGATGAAAACATGGATGATATTTTTGCTCTTCAAAATAAAATTGCCAGTGCAATAGCAGCGAAACTGGAAATCACATTTTTAGAAAACAGCGGGCAAGAGGAAGACAAAAAACCGGTTCCGCGAAGTGATGCTTATGAATTGTATCTAAAGGGCCGCGAATCCTGGAATCTTAAAACTCCGCCGGACTTAAAAAAAGCAATTGATTATTTTGAACGGGCGATTGTCATGGACTCAACATATGCGGCAGCGTATTCGGGTAAGGCAGACTGTTATACTGCTTTGGGTTATGGAAGTTTCATGGCACCAAGGGAAGCATTTCCTAAAGCAAAAGAAGCCGCCATAAAAGCACTGAAGCTGGATGCTACTTTAGCTGAAGCGCATGCGTCGCTTGGATTTTATAAATTTTATTATGACTGGGATTGGGCAGCAGCAGAGCAGGAATTAAGAATGGCAATTGCCTTAA